>JAFCZY010000204.1 GCA_019314105.1 Deltaproteobacteria bacterium | reverse complement strand
GTGGCTTGCCCGTTCTGTTTAACCATGATCGAAGACGGCATGAAAGAGCTGAACAAAGACGAAGACATCAAAACACAGGATATCGCCGAACTTGTAGCCAATAATATGGCGTAAAGCCAATCAACACCCCGGATTCAAATCCTGTATCCGGGGGGCTGTCTTCTTCCCCCCTTCTAAAGAGATTATTATTTTCAGTTGAAATTTTGTTTTTCATTAATTGTTGAGGTATTTTCTCACCTTCCCCAAAAAAATATTGCATTCTCTGACAAGCCGTTGTGTATTTATTGTAGATACAATCTAAGCCATATCTATTTAGTGCCCGACCGAAAACTGTCAATTTTTTCTGACCACGGGGTTTGTGAATTCTTCTTCTAAATAAATAAGCTTTTTGCGTATCATGAATGATTGACAAAAGGTGTTTCGTCTTGTAATATGCTTGAAAATGAGACGCTAATGAGAAAAGATATTATGCCAAAACCCTTTATTCCAGAAAAATTGCCGCTTGAAAATATAAACTGGGAAGACCTACTCACCAATATTGTCAAAGCAAATTCCGCAGTGGCAAAATTTGATGGTCTGCTTGAAAGCATTCCAAACCCTTTATTATTTTTAAATCCACTTATGACCCAAGAGGCAGTGTTATCATCCAAAATTGAAGGAACACAGGCATCGCTGAATGAAGTTTTAGCGTTTGAGGCAGCTCCAAAAAGAAAACAGGACAATATTAACGATATTGAGGAAGTTATCAATTACAGGAATGCCCTTCTGTTTGCCACAAAGGAACTTGAAAACAGACCCATCTGTTTAAACTTTATTAAAGACATGCACAAAATACTTCTACAAGGAGTAAGGGGTCAAAACAAAGCAAGAGGTGAATTTAGGAGAATTCAAAATTGGATTGGAAAATCAAATTCGACAATTGAAACAGCAAGCTATGTTCCGCCAGCACCGCATCTTCTCTTAGATTTTTTATCTAATTGGGAAAAATATTGCCACTATGATGAAAAAGATAAACTTGTACAACTGGCTATAATCCATGCTCAATTTGAAATCATCCACCCTTTTTTAGATGGAAACGGAAGAATTGGCAGAATTCTTATCCCTCTATTCTTGTTTGAACAAAAAATCCTTAAGTATCCGGCATTGTATGTGAGTGAATTTTTTGAAGAAAACAGACAGAATTATTATGATAATCTAAGAGCAGTATCAGACAAAAAAGCATGGCATGAATGGATTAATTATTTTCTTGAGGCAATTACCAGTCAAGCTATAAACAACACAAAACGGGCTAAAAGTATCATTCAGCTATATGAAGAAATGAAGCATATTATTCAAGATGTAACCAAATCACGAAATTCTTTGAAAGTTCAAGATTTTCTTTTTTCAAAATTAATATTTGAAACACCAAATTTCACAGAGTCAACAGAATTGTCAAAACCACATGCAGCCAGGGTGATAAAAAGTCTGCTCGAAAATAAAATAATAGACACTGTCACACCTGCCCAAGGTAGACGTCCGGCAATGTATTCGTTTAAGCCATTAATGGATATCGTTAAATAATTAAACGAACTAGCAGGGCCACTGGACTCACTCAATGATCCGCTCCCGGCATTATGAACAAACAGCTGCATTTTCACGTTATGCATAAAAACTAACCATGGCAAATTCCTATTGGCACACTTATCGTTGTATAGATTTGTCAGGCTTCCATTAACAGTGATATCTCAGCGTTTGATTTTATAGGTAAAAGGAATGTTGTTATCTTTACTAAAATTTGCTACCCCATACCAGGAGAACATGCATTAACAAAAAGGAGAAGATATGCATCGTGTCATGATACACCCGGCATCTTACGATAACTGCCGAGATGCAGTGGATCGAGCCTTTGAGATTTTCCCCCAGGAGATTGCCCAAAAAAAAGTTGTGATCAAGCCCAATGTGCTCCGGGCGTCCACTGCAGAAGAGCACATTGTGACACATCCGCCTTTATTACGGGCTGTTGTTGAAAAAATTGAAGAGATGTCCCCGGCTGAGCTTGTGGTGGGCGATAATCCGGGCTTGTTCAATTATGGCGATAATGAGGACAGCTTTGAAAAAACCGGATTGATGGCTGCGGCAAAGGGCTATTACAGAAACCTGGGTAACACAACACAACACGTTGCCTTTAATCCTGATTTTATGCCCGAAGTGGGAATTTCTAAAGAAATATGGGACGCTGATATTATTATCAGCCTGCCCAAGTTTAAAACCCATGGCCTGACCGTTATGACCGGGGCCATTAAAAACAGCTATGGGATCCTGCCCGGTGCACAGAAAGCACGGCTGCATCAGATTGCCGGTACGCCGGAGCGGTTTCATGATGTTATCGTAGAGGTTTTTCGCCTGCGGTTTCTCCAAAAAGCAAAGGCCATGGGGCTTGGGGAGTTTGATTCGCAAATGGTTCAAATAGAGGGAAAAATGCGAATCCTGTCTGATTTTAAGCTTCCGCCCTTAGGCGGTGAGGCCATTTTCGGTAACCCGGAGATTCAGGAATTGATGAAAAACAAGACGCTGGTCAGGCCCCAGGCCGATCCGGAACTGTGCACGGCATGTGGTGACTGTATAGATCATTGTCCCGTATCTGCTCTTATAATGACAGAAAACTTTCCTGTGGCGGATGCCGACATCTGTATTACTTGTTTTTGCTGTCAGGAGATCTGTCTTGAAAAGGCGATGACTCTGAAATGAGGTTAATAACGGGCTCCTTTGGGAGGATCAGTTAAAGGAAAAGTATATGGAAAAGAAGATACATTACGGATGGATTGTGATTTTCATGGGACTGGTTACAACAGTTGCTGCTCATGGTTTTGGACGAATGGCCTATACAATTTTACTGCCAGCTATGAAGGACGGGCTAAATTTCGATTATACCCAGCTGGGGCTTCTGGGGACGGGCAATTTTATCGGTTATCTCTCCATGGCCATCATAGGCGGATTCCTATCGGCCAGGTTTGGCCCAAGAACAGTCATTACTATTGCTTTGGTCCTCATGGGTGTCACCATGATACTGACGGGTCTGGCCAAATCATTTGGTTTCGCTTTTTCCATGCGGTTGTTAACGGGTCTGGGAAATGGTGCGGCGTATGTGCCTGCCATGGCTCTGGGTTCGGCCTGGTTTGCCGTTAACAGGCGTGGATTTGCCACCGGAATTGTTTCAGGCGGCATTGGATTGGGGACGTTTTTATCAGGGATCATCGTACCGTTTATTTTGACTTCATATGGAGCAGATGGCTGGCGGTATTCATGGTATATTCTGGGAAGCATTGTTCTACTGGTGGCAATTTTTGTATTTTTATTTTTACGGAATCATCCCGAGGACAAAGGATTACTTCCGGTGGGGCAGGAAGAAAAGGGCGACATTCAAAATTCATCGGTAAAGAATAAAGTCTCGTCTCTGGATTGGGGTAAAGTATACAGGATGAAGGCACTTTGGTATTTGGGAATCGTTTATTTTTTTTACGGCCTGTCCTATATTATTTATATTATTTTTTTTGCCGCTTACCTGGTGAAGGAGATGGGCTACACAGCGGCATGGGCAGGTGGTTTATGGGCCACAGTTGGCGGATTAAGCATTTTTTGCGGTGTGATCTGGGGAAGCATATCAGATCGGATCGGTCGGGGTAAAGGTGCTGCACTGGCCTATTTTGTCCTTGGACTTTCCTATATCGTCTATGCGGTATTCAAGTCTGAAGCCGGATTTTATTTGTCTGCTGTTCTTTTTGGTTTAACCGCATGGAGCATCCCCACCATTATGGCAGCCGCAGCCGGAGATTTTGTGGGTCCCAGGCTGGCGCCTGCCGGACTGGGGTTTATAACCCTTTTTTTTGGCATCGGGCAATCCATAGGTCCAGCCCTGGGAGGATATCTTGCGGATATCAGCAACTCTTTTACACTTCCGTTTCTTATCGCCGGAGGCATTTCTTTTGTGGGAATGATTTTTTCATTTTATTTGAAAAAACCGTCTGAAAATTTATAATAAATCCATGCGCTTTCGTATGATCCGGTATAAAAACAGGCTTAATAAATGGGTTTCATGGCCTCCATGTATGTGCGCAGTTCTTTCCCAATACGTTCAACACCGGTGGAGCGGATGGCTTCATTGACCTTGATGAGGTTGACATTGTCCACACCATTATTTTCAACATCAAGTCCTTTACCGATGACGTCCGCATCGCGTTTTTTCATGAAACCTGCCAGTAAGGGGATGGCTTTATGGTTGAAAAGATAACATCCGTATTCAGCTGTATCTGAGATAACCACATTCATTTCATACAGTTTTTTCCTTGCAACAAGATTGGAGATCAGGGGAAGTTCATGAAGCGATTCATAGTAGGCGGATTCTTCACCAATACCGGTTGCGACCATGGTGTCAAAG
>JAFCZY010000203.1 GCA_019314105.1 Deltaproteobacteria bacterium | reverse complement strand
AAAAATTGAGCAAAAACTTGACAGTTTAAAATAAAAATGTAACAAAACCTATCAAATTAAACTTTTCAAGGCACAAAAAAAATGGATAAAAAAAACTCTTCTTTAAATAAAATTATTGATACACACTATTCTGGACTAACCGCCAAAGGGAAGGTGCTGGCCGAATTTGTACTGATCAACCCGGACAAAGCCGTATTTATGACGACACGAAAACTGGCTGGTGCTGTGGGAGTCAGTGAAGCAACCGTTATCAGATTCGTCCGACAATTGAATTATGATAGCTATGCATTATTTATCAAAGCCTTGAGAAAAATTATTGATACTGAACTAACGCTGATTGAACGCAACAGACTTACCAAGTCTGTTGTCCGTAGTGAAGATGCAGAACTTGAAAGGATAACAAATCAGGATATTGAAAACATCAGAGCTATGAGTAAAAATATCAATTTTACAGAAGTCAAAAAAATTAGAAAAATACTTAAAGAATCAGAGGCCGTTTATATTATCGGTTCAAGGCTTTCTTATGCACCAGCATATTACATGGGCTGGATACTGGCCAAAATAAGGAAAAATGTGACTATCTTTAAAGGTAGTGACAAAACAACGATTGACCAATTGATATTTGCCTCTCAAGAATCTGCTGTGGTCATTATTGCAACATCAAGATACCCAAACGAATTAATCAAAATGGGGAAACTTGTAAAGCGGCATAAATTGAAAATGATACTACTGACAGATAGTTTATCCTGCCCCATGATCCAGTTTAGCGATCACGTCCTTATCGCGCCATTTCAAACAATTCCTTTCTTAGGGAACCCTGCATCTCTGATTACTCTGATAAATTATCTAGTCCATACCATGACTGCAGATATGGGCAAAGAACTGAAAAATCATCAGGAAAAACTTGAACAGGCCTATCTGGAAAATGATATTTTATTTAACTATGATAACTAAACTTCTCTGAGGAATCCCAGAGAATATATAAAGATCTCCCACCCTTGTAAAACAAAAAAAATTACTTTGCATCCTCGCGGTGGATATTAAATTTTTTAATTTTATAATAAAGGAGTTGTCGCGAAATGCCAAGAAATTTGGCTGTTTTGGTGACATTTCCCTTATTCCCAAGAAAAGCGGTCCTTATAATATTTTCTTCATGATCAGACTTTGTTTTAATCAAATTAGTATGGCGATCGTCTGAAAATATTTCTCTATGCCGTCTTGCTGATTTTTCAGATTTGGGTTTTACAGACCAGTTTGAAAAATGGGTTTGCAGATGCTTGATGCGAATTATCTCATCCGTACCAACAACATTCATTGCCCCCTCAATCACATGTTCAAGTTCCCTGACATTCCCCGGCCAGTTATAAATTTTAAGAAGCTCCATCACTTCTTTAGAAATTCTTTTCACTTTTTTACCAAGCAGGATATTATGTTTTTCAATAAAATGATTTATCAGCAGTTCAAGATCTTCCATCCGTTCCCGCAGAGGCACAATATGGATGAACACCACACCCAAACGGTAAAAAAGATCAGACCTTAAGGTTCCGTCGGAAATGGAAATCTGCGGGTCATTGTTCACTGAACTGATAATTTTTAAATCGGTTTTAATCTCTTTCAGGGCGCCGACTCTTCTCACCCTGCTTTCCTGAATGCTTCGCAGTATTTTGCTCTGTAGTCCCACCGGCATGGAATTGATTTCATCAAGGAAAATAGTGCCCCCACTGGTTCTTTCAAATAAGCCCGCCTTGTTTACCGAACCGGTAAAAGCACCTTTGGAAGTCCCAAACAGGATGCCTTCCAAAAGATTTTCAGGAATAGCCGCACAATTTACAGGGGTGTATTTTTTTGTACTTCGTGAGCTGTGGTTGTGAATGGCCCTGGCAAACAATTCTTTGCCGGTACCGGTCTCACCAAAAAGCATCACGGGCGATGGTGTGCTTGATGCCATTCGTGCGGAATTAATAGCATCAACAAAAGTTAGATTTTCCCCAATGATCCTGTCAAAAGTGATGGATACACTGTCAAACTGCTGGTCTTTTCCCGGCAGCGGCATGGATGAAATGGTGTTAGCAAGGGCATGATAATCCCTGACAAAACAAATGGCCCCGACCAGTTTACCCTTGTTAAAGATCGGCATCACATTGTGGATGGTATTTGCAAATTTCCCCATGACGGTACGATAATAAATGGGCTCATCAATGATGGACTTTTGTTTTGCCAGGCACTGCATGATAATACTGGTGGAGTTGTCAAGGTCATAGACATCTGTAATTTTAAACGAAATAACATTATCTGGATGCAGTTCGTCAATACGTGACATGGCACGATTGTAATACACAATCACGCCATCGGCATTTGTAACAATCACACCATCGCTGAAATCATCAAAAATGGACAGGTAATCTACATTATCCAGATCCCGCAAAAATCTTCCCGGCATATTTTTTTTAAAATCCGCCATTTTACAATAATTTTGTCAGTTCCGGTATGATTTCCAATGCATCTGCTTTAACATAATAATCACAATTAGACATGATAGCAGCAGTTGCATCCGTATTTATGGCAATGATCATGCCCGAGGTTTTCATACCGGCGAAATGCTGCATGGAACCGGATATACCACAGGCAATATAAACCAGGGGACTTACCTTTTCTCCGGTCTGTCCCACCTGCATGGAATAAGGTACCCAGCCTGCATCCACGGCCACCCGTGAAGCCCCGACAGCAGCAGTGAGTTTTTCAGCACATTTTGAAAGGATGTCAAAATTGTCAGCATTCTTCATCCCTCTTCCCCCAGAAATAATCACATCCGCATCGGCAAGATTGATATTTTTACTTTCATCTGTTTCACTTGTTTTAATCACCTTAAACCCTTTGGAAACAAGATTTTTTTCATCCAATTCTACCGGCACTATCCGGGCTGAAGTATGGGCTTTCAGCGGCGCTATCGCATTGGGTCTTACACCCAGAATCAAAACCTCTCCCGTTAATTTTATCGTGGCAATGGTTTTGCCTGAATATTGAGATGTCTTGACAAGATTTTGTTCAGGATCAATTGCATGGCAGTCCATGATCAGAGGGGCTTCCATAAAAGCCGCAATTCTCGGCAGAAGATCTTTCCCTTTTGCAGTCGAAAGACCACAAACCAAAGAAATATTAAACACTTTAATGGCAGTGATAATGGCTTTCGCACAAATCACCGGATTGTTCTGCTGACCTTCTGGCAGCATGACATCAATAATATTTGTTATGCCAAAAGATTCCAGATCCTCTTTCAAAACGCCTGTATCTGCATCTATGACAATGGCAAAAAGTTCAGTGTTTTTTGCCCTTGCCAAGGTAATCATACCAAAATTGGTTTCTTTGATTTTCCCATTATTTAATTCTATGATGAGTCCGATATTTTTCATCATATGACCTTTGCCTCATCTTTAAGGATTCTTATTATTGTTTCTGCGATTTCACCAGCATCCCCTGTTATCTCTTTTGGCTCACGGGATTGCAGCAAAGGTTCAAGTTCAACAATATTCATACCTGCCAAGGAGACGTTAATATTCAGCTCCTTAAACATAATTTTTTTAATCGGCTTTTTTTTAGATTTAACCACATCGGGAAATGTCGGGTATCTGGGAGTGTTCAATCCTCTGCCGGCACCAAGCACACAAGGCAAAGACAATTCATAGGTGTTGACTATGCCGCCGGATAACGCACTGTCAACCACAGCTCTATCCGCCTCAATATCCACCCTGACCACATTTGTGGCAACCGGAAAATCAAACAAGGCGCCGATACGGAACATGGTCTGCATTCCTTCAGCATCAATGGATTCTTTTCCCGTAAAGATCAGATCCGGAGTTCCATCCTGTTCAATAGCCGATTTAAGGGCTTGTGCCGTTTCAATGCTATCGTGACGTTTATCGCTTGTGATCAAAATCCCCCTGTCAACTCCCATGGCCAGGGCAGATCGAAGGGTTTTATCTGCATCATTCTTTCCAAGACAAACCGCAATAATTTCAACACCCGGCAGACTTTCTTTAATCCTGACAGCTTCGGTAATTGCATGTTCATCATAGGGATTTAAAAGAAAGGTTAAATTTTCATCAATATGGGTTTTATCAACAATACTGATATGCGCTGCAGAATCAGGCACATGTTTAATACAAACATAGAGTTGCATAAATGTTCACCATTAAAAAGTTAACCTTTCTTTTTTTAAAAACCTCTTTTATCCGTTTACAGAAAAAGAGCTGTTATAGTTGATTTCCCGTTTTCGTGAGAAAAAACCCACATCAGTTGACCGGTCAGTATATTTGAACTTGTACTGAAGCGGCTCTTTATCATGATCCAGGCCCTTTTCACAGGCATCAATCAATTCAGCCATCATGCGTCCGACGACCGGCGCATTCTTGTACTGGTTGCCGCTGGTGCCAATAGC
>JAFCZY010000202.1 GCA_019314105.1 Deltaproteobacteria bacterium | reverse complement strand
TACCACCACGATAAGCGCATCCACAGATCCTGAGGTGGCGCGTCCCAAGTGTTCTACGCCAGCTTCCATATCCATGACCACTACTTCATTGCGGGCGAGTACAAGGTGGTTCATCAAGGCCTTTAAAATGGTTGCTTCAGGACAGATACATCCTGAGCCACCCTGTTGAACCGTTCCCATGACCAGCAGCTTTACGCCATCCTTTTCAAGAGAAAAGCGATCCGGAATATCATCTACTTTGGGATTTAAGGTAAAAAATCCCCCCATGGTTCCAGGCGTAGCCCCGGTTCTTTCTGCAATCAAATCAGAAAGCTCTGAAACCGGGGTGATGGGGGTTGATTCATCAATGCCGAGGCCTGCCGCAAGATTGGCAACTGGGTCAGCATCTATGGCAATAACTTTCGTTTCTTTATTTAATGCGGCAATTGATCGGGCGATTAAAGAGGTGATAGTGGTTTTCCCTACACCGCCTTTGCCGCCGATTGCAAGTTTTAAACTCAAAATAAGCCTCCCATGATTTTTTCTAATATACTTCCCTTGTCATCCAGTAAAAAAACGTCATAATTATTTTTTTTAGCCTGATCCATCAGGTCCTCTTTTATAATAGCCTGAACCTCATATTTATTATTCATAATATCCTTGGGCATTATAAGAAAACATTGCTGTGCAATTTCTTTGGTTTTAAAGGCCGGAATAAAAGTGGTGTTTGTCTCTTTGTCCGTATAGCCCACAAATTGTTCACTGGATATTCCTGAGTTTTGAATAATGATATAATACCAAGTATCTTTTGTTTGATCATTCAATGTTTAAACTCCTCCCAAAAGGTTAGCTTCAGTCAAATATAAGACAGTTTTTTACAAAATAAAGGTAAAATCGGCAATACAAATAAAAAAAGCCCCGGCCTTATTTAAAAGGACAGGGGCTTTTTGCGTTTAACAGGTAAGTCGTCTAAATTTCAAGCCATGAATCAGAATAGAGAGTTTCACCCATAATGACTTTATACGTTTTTGCATAATCCTGCATTTCTTTGTCAAGTCCTGCAATATCAGGCTCATTTCCGTCCATCATACCATAAATCAGATCAACAATATCTTGGCGTTTGCCTTTGGCAATCTCCGTCAATTTGGTATCAAGGGGATCGGAAATAACGGCTTTCATGCCATGTTTTTCCAGCATAACCATATAAGTACGGTTCAGAATACCCCGCAAATGTTCCGGAGGTCCATTGGAAATATTGGAAAGACCACAGGTCGAGTTTGCACCGGGTGCCATGTCTTCTAACATCATCTGAAAATTCATCAGACTTATGCTCTGCTGCTGCTGGATATTGACCGGGGTAACAATTCCATCCACCCATATTCTCTCATTGGCAATGCCTGCTTCATTGGCAAAATAAATGAGCTCTACTGCTAAAGCCGCTCTTTCATTTTCATCTCTTGGAAGACCTTCAGGGCCCCACATGAGTGCAACAAAGTCAGCATCATATTGTGCTGCCATGGGTACCATTTTTTCATATCTTTCAGGCCGTGCCATAATAGAATTGATAATATGGGGGTGATCAGCAGGTTTACACACTTTAAGTCCTGCCTCAATGGCATCGATATTAGAGGAGTCCAGAAGCAGGGGCATTCCCGGAACAGCTTCTTGAACAACATTAACAACCCAGGGCATTAATTCCGTTCCAAACTTTTTTGCCGGACCCAGGTTGATATCAATATAATCCATGCCCAGTTCTTTTTGTTTTACCACTTCTTTTTGAATGGGTTCAGGATTACGTTTGGCTGGATCTGCTTCTCTGAATTCTTTTCCTATGATAGTGGAAATGACATTCAGACTTTCACCAAATAGTATCATGGTTTCTTCCTTTTAAATTAAATGTGTTAAATTTTTAAGTCGGGGCATTGAAGTTGCCCCGGCTTTTTAAATATTTATTGGGTTTTCAGGAAAGCAGGCAGGTGGGCCGCTTCCCTTGGTCCGACAGTGATGGTCCATCCGGGAAGTTCTTCTTCAACATCACCTGCAATAGCAGCTGCATAACCTGGAATAATGAGATTATTATGTTTTACCTTATCCATAATCCCGCTTTTTTTAACAAACAGTCCCACGTCATCGCCGCCAAATTTACCGGCAGCCCAGGCAGTCAGAACTGAAAGACCTTCAGAATCTTTGACCAATAACCATGCAGGTACTTTACTGGCTTCTATTTCACCGGAAACAATAAAGTAGGTCAATGCAAAGTTGGTGGTCACAAGTACGGGAGAATTTTCATCCGGGTTACCAATTTCAAAAATACCTTCAGTCACTGTCATGGGTCTTTGAGGATCAGTATAAATATTGAGTCTTTCCAATAGAAGCGGAAAGAGAGATTCCGTCGCAAAATCAGACATGACAACAATGCCGCCATATTTGGCCACAAACATACTGGCAATAAGGGTTTCCATATCAAGATTGGAAGCCATCTCACACGGGAATGTAATGGTTGGGAACCCCAAGGCTTTGTTGGAAGCTTTAAGGGCAGCACGTCTGATCGCAACCTGATCTTCAAGGGCCTGTTTGATTTCTCTTGAGCCCGGATCAAGAACAAGATCTTTGAGTCCCATTCCTGTCAGTTTTTCTGTCAACGCCTGAAGCGCATCAACAGAATCAGCTTTAACGGCCAGCGGCAGATCATTGTCTTTTGCCAGAGCACCCATATCATCTATATTGTCAGCCGTCGCAGCATATAGCAGCGGACGTTTGAAACCAGCGGCTTCAATACCCGCTTTCATGACGTTGAGGTCCTGGGTCATCAGTACCAGGTTGAATTCAGATTCTTTGGCTATTTTGCCTGCAACGGCAGCAAATGCATCCGCGCCGTTACCGGCATCTTTGACGACCAGAAGTTCAGGCCTTAAATTTAAGCCTACCCGTTCATACTGAAATGCGTTATAGACGATAAGGGCTTTGTCAAGTTCTGCAGTGTCTATGTCCGAGGCAATGGTTGCCGCCAGGACAGTTTTGTTAAAAAATGTTTTTTCATGTCTGTAAAGAACTGTTTCTCCACCTGTTGTGGTTTGACGCACACCTTTACCTAGTTTAACAGGACGGATGGGCGGTGCTGATGCTTCAGCCAATTGTTCTTTCGCTTCGTCGGAAACATAGGGGCACGCGTCCAGTTCCGCCTTTCCTGATGCAAGATTCATTGCAAAGGCAAGGCAGGTTGGAACCCCGCACTCCTTACAATTTGTCTTGGGCAGGAGTTTGAATATCTGTATACCGGTTAATGCCATTTTTTTCTCCTTAAGTTTTAAAAACTTTATGGTAAAGGTCCGGCAGTATAAATTCTGGTGTGATACCTGTCGGACCTTTTGTTTTACTGATGATTAAACAAGTGATTCCATGTCCAGTGCGGGATGACCTTTTTCCTTGAGGAAGGGCATGATTTCTTCCTCTGTCAGACCCACGGTTTCATCGGCTATCATGTCATAGAGTCCTGGAACACCCATATCTTCTCCACGTTTTGTGATACGATCTTTGAGTTCTTCTTTAAGCATCTTGGGCATCCAGACCATTCTTAACAGTCCACCATCACCTAAGATAAATTTACCCTGGGTGATATTGTGTTTTGAATGACCTACAAACCCGGGAGAACACGCCCCACCACCCATGACACCGGCAAGTGTGGTAAACTTCATACCACAGGGTGTTTCGCCTGTGTAATCACGGCCAACGGTCATGACACCATTACAGCCCGGCAGCATGGCAGCAATACATTCGCAGCAGCCGCAGGTTGTCATGGGATCAACTACCATGGAGTAGAGGTTATATTTTTCAACGGCACCCCTGGAGGCCTTTTTTACAAAATCATTAACGCCTTTCCATTGACCCATTTTGGCATCAAGACATTCCCCTTTTTCAATGGGCTGGTTGGGGCCGGTGGGGCTGATTTCAAAGGCAGCCTTGCAGTCCATCCAGTTGTAGGCACCGCAAAGGCCTGTTCTTTCCGGGCTGACCGTGCAGACATGGCTGGGAGCAAAAGACTGGCAGAGCGTACAGGAATAGTATGTTTCAACATCGCTGTCTACCATGTTATCAACACGGGCGTCACGAGTCGCATAGTTGTCTCTTGCAAGTTTGGTCATCTTGTCAACAGCTGCTTTTTTGGTATAAAGGGTAATCTGAACCTTATCAAGAATTTTACCAAAATCCTGGTGAAATTTGGCATGGAGAACCACACCGATATCCTTCAGGGTAAAGCCTTTATCAATGGCGGCTTTACTGATTCTGACCCAGGAGATATCCCTTTGGCCGATATGCATGACCCCCTGAATATAATTGGTCAGATGAATGGATCTGTCTTTCTATGATGGGCTCAAAGTCCTCCTGAAATTCACGGCCGGCTATCTGTACAAAGATACCAAGCGGGAAGGTTTCTCCCTCTTTGATGCTGTCAACATCCGGACCGTCAAGGATGACCTTTCCATCTTCAATCGCACCAATGTCAGCCATTTTTACAAGCTCGGTGCATTGGGTTTTACCCCCGCCGCACTGGGCATATAAATCAGCACCCCTTACTCGCTCGCCCTCATAAGCAGGGCCGAATGCACAGGGGATCTCAATATCGGAAACGAGGGTCTTAAGTCCACGGACTTCAACCGATTTTGCACAGATGTCTTCATGGGCAACCGGAGCAACTACATGCTCGTATGTACAGATACCTGTGGGCAGGATCTGAGTAATGTCTGTATCAGCTATGGTGGGGAAACCCCAGTTGACACAGCCGGCAGCAGCCACACCCCATTCGGTTCCAACGTCGCCCAGCGCATTGACAAATGCAAACACTCTTTCTTTATTGTATATGAGAATTTTTTTATAATCACCGGGTTGAACACCACCAAAGGCCATGGCAACCCTGTTGGCAAATCCCAGTGCAAATACGGCGGATGAGATATCCGGGCCAAAACAGGCGATTCGGGTACTCCAGCCAATCTGCACTTTGGCTTCAATGAGCTGTTCCACCACGGTGGTACCGTTATGGTTTGCAGCCAGGAACATGTAAAGACCTCTTTGCTGATAATCTTCAATGATCATTTTAGCAGTTTCTGCATCAGGTGCGGAGCCGACTATTGCTGCAAAACCGGGAGCGGTTCCATCAACAAATTCCACCCCCCTTTTCCTGAAGATGGTATCATCTGCAGCACCGGTCCAGAGTTTTCCGTTTTCAATATCCGGATCTTCTGCATGAAGATAAAAATCCGGGTCATTCAGATGCCTGAGTGCTTCTATGATCTCATAGGAGATAATTCCTGCCATGCCTGCATCCAGAAGAGGTCCAAGAAACGGAAGCCACGTTTTGTTTTTAACGTGCGGGGGAAGAAGTCCCCGGGCAATATGCAGAGGTTCCTGCAAATCTTCAAGGGTTTCAACCTTGATGCCGAAAAGTGAATAGATGAC
>JAFCZY010000201.1:1155-5596 GCA_019314105.1 Deltaproteobacteria bacterium | reverse complement strand
GCGCCACTCTACTCAGGATTGCAAGCAATCCCTTTCTCGTTCGACTTGCATGTGTTAAGCACGCCGCCAGCGTTCATTCTGAGCCAGGATCAAACTCTCCAGTTATAATCCTATACTTCTAAACTCTTTAAAGTCTTGTTTTAGACCCGCTCTAAAATTTCTCACTGACCAATTTTCAAAGATCAAAAAAACTTCTCGAAGAAACTCGAACCGTCCTCGAGAAGACCGGCGTATAATGCATGAAAAAAAACGTTCTGTCAAACCTTTTTTTCACATAAAATAAAAAAACTTATATCTATTTGAATTAATGAATGATTTAAACAGCCATCTTTTTGACAGCCTGTTTCTTTCTTCTTAAATTTACAACAACCACCCCTGTCACAATAAAGGCGATTGAAATGACCAAATGAGGTGTAATGGTCTCTCCTAAAAGCAGAACGCCAAACAAGACACCGGTCAGGGGCATAATAAAAATAAAGGAGTGGAGTGCTGTTGCCCCGAATTTCTGTAGCAGACTGTTCCAGGCTATAAACCCGAAGGATGCTGTTACAATAGATTGATACAGCAGTGCCTTGATAATCGTCGGGTTGATTGTTCGTATCATTTGATCATCCCATAAAAAACCACCGAGAAAAAAGAAGGGTACGCCAAAAATCATGGGATATATGGTAATTTGAACCACGTTATATTCGGAAATAATTTTTTTCACAAAAACCGCACTTGAGCTCCACAAGAATACAGCTATAAGAATTATCAAATCTCCACTCTTTAAATCACCGGTCAGGTCTTGTTTATCAAAAAATAAAAATAAAACGCCCATAAAACCAAGGGTTATCCCGACCCCTTTTTTTAAAGAAATGCTGTCACCGGGAATAAAAAAGTGCGCTAAAATCAATACAAAAAATGGTAAAACGTTTGATATTAATGCTCCGTGGGAAGCAGTGGTTTTGCCAAGACCCAGATAAAAACAGGAGAGCTGAACAACAAAAATGGTAGAAACTATCAGCATCTGGCCCAATTGTTTCTGATTGAGTTTTAACGGTATTTTTTTAATCCTTGCCCAGGTAAAAATCACAACAGCCGCGATAGCAAACCGGATTCCCGCTGCAGTAAAAGAGCCTATCCCTGTAAGACTGAATTTTATGGCCACAGGATTGGCACCGAAAAGAATACATATAAAAATAGTTAAAATAGATGCTTTAACGGTCAGATCATCATTGTTTTGCAACTTACACTCCAGGTTGATTGTTATTTAAAATGATTTCCAGATCAAGATAACTTATTTTGATCTGGAAAGGTTATAGAAATATTAAAAAGAGGTAAAGTATTTTTTTATTTTTGATGATCCTTTCCCAGATGAAAATTAATCCATGAAGAAGTCTTATTGAGCTCCCACATTCTCGGAGGAACAGTATCCTTAAGAAAACCTGTCAGGGAATTGGCGTTTTTCAACCGTTCATATGCCCTGACCCAGATACAGAGCCTGTCTGGATAAACCTCACAATATCCGTTTCTGCTACCGCCACAAGGGCCATTCCTGGTATGCTTGGGACAACCCGATTCCGGGCATTGAAATGCAACATGCTGAATGCTGCAATCCCCACAGCTCTGACAGGAAAGAAAAAAAACTTTCATCGGATCTTCCAGGCATCGTTTCAGCAGCCAGGCCTTATTATTTCTTTCAAAAAAAGTGGCGATTCTTTTATAAACCGGGGAAAGTCCGGCCTTTTTATCAAAAAAATAACCATGAGCCTGGTTTAATATTTTGTATGGATAATGATCTGCGAACTTTTCTTTTATCCTGTTCATTACAGGCCGTTTTTCAACAGGTTCTGTCCTTTTATCAAAATAATAATAACTGTTGCCATCCCTGTTTTCAAACTCATTGAGATATTCCTGCCAATTGTCTTCAATTTCTTCCATCCGATCCAGGATTACCCCTACTGTTTTAAAACTTCTATGAATCCCGCCGATATGAATCCCCCGGTATCCCAGGCCTTTCAGTATAACACCCAGTTTTGCCGTCCGTTCAACAGCTGCTTTCAGGCCCTGTCTTGTATCTTTCCATTCTAAAATAATTTTATTAAAAAGATCATCGGAAACATAGGCTCCCGGTACCTTCCCCCTGTTCATGGCCCGGGCAGATCTGGGGCTTAACAGATAAACAGAAGCCATCGCGGGAATCTCTTTGTTTTTGGCATTGTGATATAATATAAGTTCATGAAACTTTTTTACATCATATCCCAATTGTGTAATCACAAAAGAAGCGCCCGCTTCAATTTTCTTATCCAGTTTTTTATACTGGGCATGCGTTTCCGCTTCGGTTGTTTTAAACGGAGATACGGCACATCCTGTAAAAAATTCTTCCGGATCACCCGATGCAACTATTTTTTTACTGAGTGTTTTAAACATGGCATTTAACAGAACAGAATCCAGATCAAACACGGGGGTTCCTTGACCACCAAACCCTTTTCCATTGTAGTCTCCGGTCAGGGCCAGAATATTTTTCATTCCCATGCGTGCCAGTTGAAGAGCGCGGCTTTCCATTCCCACCCGGTTCATGTCCCTGCATGCAAAATGCACAATCACATCTAATCCATGCTTAAAAATTTCATATCCCAGTACATCTGGACTTAAAGATGGATTTCCGCCTGGATTATCTGTAATGGAGACGGCGGACACCCGGCCATCAGCAAAGGCATCCTTTGCGATTCCAATCAAAGTGTCCGTACTTCTGCCAAAGGATTCCCGGCCTGGAACCAGTTCAAGGGTAACAACAAAATTTTTCGAGTTCAATAATTCATCACTGAAAATGCGCAGCACGGTTCCCCTCTCATTTTATATTAAATCAAATTTTAAACAAACCGATCATCAGACTTTAAAGCTGTTGCATTTTCCTGCTTGTTTTCAAGCCAGCCAATGGTTGTCATCTCTTTTGTGTCAAATCCCGGGACATAGGGCTTGATATCAATTAACGGAGTGCCATTCAGCACATCGATTCCTTCAATGGTTAATCTGTTACCCTCTCTTTTGATCAGCCTGACAATGGATAACCCGATGGGATTGGGGCGTTTTGGTGCCCGTGTAGAAAAAAGGCCTCTTTTTTGATCATCCAGAAAAGGTTTAACCATCAAATTATACCCTTTTGACTGATGAAAAAAATAGAGAAGAATAATGTGAGAAAAGCCTTCCAGATCACTTAAGCCCTGTTCATATTCCTTTTCTAGGACAATGGTTCCCTGAACTTCAGCAGCCCCTGAAGGTTGTATGGGCATGCCTTTTAAATCATTAAAAGGGGTTTCGATTGTACCAATTGAGGAAATGGTGAATTTCATTATGTTTTCTCCTTTAAATACGATTCTTTTGTTTCTTTCCAGGCATGATTTATTGCATGGTCTTTTGTTGAATCAAAAACAATTTTTCCGTATAAATAATAGTGTTAATTTCAGGCTGCAACACTGCCATATCAAAAGATGCCTTAAAAAAATCTCCTGTCTGAATAAATGCCTCTTCACCCAACTCTTTAAATTTCTCCATAGCAAACCGTTCACTTCGCCTGACAATGGGCCACTGATCATCACTGAAAGCGCGAGCCCCTGTTTCCTGTTCTATTATCTTAAAGCTTAAGTCTTCTATTTCTTGCGGTTTCATTCTATATTGCCTGTAAGTTAAGAATTGTTGCCATTATTCATGCCCTGATTGAATACCATCTTTTCCTTGTTTTTTGCAACTTCTTTCAATGTCGCATATCCTGATAAAACCCTTGTTATCGTTGTTATAAAACACAAAAAGGAAAAGAGAAAAGCAAAGAAAGGAAAATGGCCGGGAAACATACAAATGATTACCAAAAAAAGAATGGTTTCCGTTCCCTCGGTAAGTCCCTCGATATAATACAGGGCCTTATGGGGATAGGCCACACTCTTTAAATCGTGTTTCTGGGCCATGACTGCAAAGGCAAGAAAACTGGTCCCTGTTCCCACAAAACTAAGTAACAAAAGGACTGCGGGAATGGCATTGTTTTGAGGGTTGGAAAGCGCAAATCCTGCCACCACTGCAGAATAAAAAATAAAATCCAGGCAGATATCCAGGAACCCGCCGGCATCTGTTCTGGCTGTAAGTCTTGCAAGGGCTCCATCCAGCCCATCCATGAACCGGTTCAAGACGATAAAAAATAAAGCTGTTTTATACCCGTTCATCCACAGGGCAAAAAAAGCAAGCAGACCTATACCAAAACCTGCAATGGTGACCTGGTCCGGGTTGATATTCTTTTTTTCAAGAATCCGGGCACAGGCTTTCAAGGGTGCATCCACTAATTTTATCGCCCAGGGGTCAAGCATGGATTTATCCTTCTTCTTTTTTCAGGTTTAATATCATCCCGCCCTCAGGGCAATCCAAGGGATCATGGGTCACTAAGAGTGCCGGGATATTCATTCTTCTTATC
>JAFCZY010000201.1:0-1110 GCA_019314105.1 Deltaproteobacteria bacterium | reverse complement strand
TTATCTGAGAAAAAACAAAGGGTCGGATTTTTGCCTTAAGGATTTGATCCAGCGTTGAAAAGGGCTCATCCAGCAGCAGAGCAGCAGGTTCAGCCAAAAGACTTCTCAAAAGGCTGATTCTTGCTTTCTGTCCTCCTGAAAGGCTTGATGGATCACGCTTTTCAAAGCCTTTAAGCCCCGCTGTTTTAAGGGCTTTGTTAATTATTCTGTTTCGTTGTGCCCTGGATGTTTTCTCTTTAATGGCAAAGGCAAGGTTACTGCCGATATCCATGTGAGGAAAAAGAAGATCGTCCTGGAAAAGTATACCGATATTCCGCTCTTCCATGGGTTGGTTTAACAACTCCCGGCCATATAAGCGGATGGACCCGTTGAGGGTAAATGCCCTGTCCAGGCTCCCTGACACAGCAGACAAAAGTGTGGACTTTCCACACCCGCTTGGCCCCATAACAGTAGTAATCTCTCCTGGTTTAATCACTAGATTCACTGGATCAAATATGGTCGAACCAAGCTTTAATATGCTGACCTTTTCCAATTCAAGCGACATAATGTTCCTTATACCTCCATTCCTTTTCTATTGTAATACAAACTTTTGGGGATGATAATAGCCAACGCATACATCATCATGGGCAAAAACTGCTGAATAAGCGCATAAACCGCAATGATCCTTCGATCTGAGCCTGATGCAATGCTAACAACTTCTGTTGTAATCGTTGAAAATTTTCCTGCACCCACCAGTATCGTGGGAATATATTGTGCCACACTCACAGAAAACCCGATGGCAAAAGAAAACAGGATCGGTCTTAACAGCATGGGTAATTTTATTCTAAACAAAACCATCGTATAAGATCCTTTCAAAAGCATTGCCTGGTCGGTAAGCCGTCTGTCAAAAGCCTGGTATGTGGTGCTTAAAACGATAAACATATAGGGCAGAACAAACAGCAGATGAGACCCCATAAGCGTGATCCAATAGCCGTCCATCTTCATGATGACCAGCAAAAGCTGGATACCTGTCATAAATGTGATCTGGGGAACCAGTAATGGAAGATATAAAAAATAATAGAGGGTCTTGTTATAATTCGAGGCCTTGTTTTTCCTGATCTGATTTTTTTG
>JAFCZY010000200.1 GCA_019314105.1 Deltaproteobacteria bacterium | reverse complement strand
TCCGGTTTGCTTTATCAAAGGATGCTTTGAAAACAAATGGGATATTGAGTCTACCCGTTATTTTTTTAAGGTGTTTTGCAATCAAAAAGGTTGTTTCATAATTTTCAATAACACAGGGGCCTGCGATAAGGAAAAAAATGGGTTCAGGTTTGTTTATTAAGTTAAAGAAAAAATTATTCATAAATGAGTCCTAAATAGAAGTTTTTTGAGGCTAAATTATAGTTTGATACCCAAAAAGTCAAGCAATGGAAAATTGCTTGATAAGTTTGACCATAGCTGCTATTTTACTGTAATTTTGCTTAAATATCTACTAACCACTTGAAAAAATAGGTATTATTGATGAAAAGGGTTGCTTCCTTAGTTCTGATTCTCGTTGTTTTCATCCCAATTGTGGGGGTGCTTGTTTATAAATTTGAAGGCAAAAAACCGGTTGTTGATATTCAATTACCTTCTTTATATTTGAAAAAATCCTATGAGATGTCTCTGGGTGTTACAGACCATAAAACAGGCCTTCGCAAAATTATAGTGTCGATCATACAGAAGGACAAAGAAAAGGTTTTGCTCAAAAAACAATATGAATCCTCAGGTTTTCTGGGATTATTTCCCGACGTCAAAACGATAAAAGATTCTTTTAACATCCCGGTTGAGTCCTGGAAATATGGTATGATAGATGGGGATGCCGTCATTCGGATAAGGGTGTCTGACTATTCATGGAGAAGATGGAATAAAGGCAATATTTCCGATATTGAAAAAAAGGTAATTATTGATTCAAAGCCTCCTAAGATAAGTGTTTTGACCAAACGTCACAATATCCAGCGAAGTGGTACCGCCCTCGTTATTTACAAGCTGTTTGAAGAAAATATAAAAAGTGGTGTCAAAGTGGGGGATAATTTTTTTCCAGGCCATTCCGGTCTTTTTGAGAATAAAAATATCTATGCTGCTTTTTTTGCTTTAAACCACATGCAAGGTCCGGGCAGTCAGATATCCGTTGTTGCTGAAGATCTGGCAGGAAATATGACGAAGAGAGGGTTTTATCACTATATAAGGGATAAAAATTTCAAAACGGACATTTTAAATATTTCTGATCGTTTTTTAGAGCTGAAGATGCCTGATTTTGATGTGGGGACCAAGAAGGATTCTTTTCAGGAATCTAAGAATCCCCTGCTTAAAAAGTTTTTATATATTAACGGCGAGGTCAGAAAGAATAATGTTGAAACGATATTAAGCGTTCCTCAGATTACGGAAAATAAAAAATACTGGGATGGCCGGTTTTTACGACTCAGAGGGTCTGCCAGAAGAGCCGGGTTTGCGGATCGGCGGATTTATAAATATAAAGGCAAAGAGATCGACAGGGCAGTACATTTAGGGGTTGATCTTGCCTCAACAGCGAATGCACCTGTGAAAGCGGCCAATTCAGGCAGAGTGGTTTTTGCACAATTTATAGGTATATTTGGTAATACGATAATGATTGATCACGGGTTCGGGCTTTGCAGTCTGTATTCACACCTAAATCAGATATCCGTCAATAAAGGGGAGGTAGTGAAAAAAGGGGATGATATCGGCGTTACCGGGTTGACAGGTCTTGCTGGTGGTGACCATCTTCATTTTTCAATGATTGTTCATAATGTTTTTGTAAATCCGATAGAATGGTGGGATGATTCATGGATTAAAAATAACATTACATCAAAGATAGATTTTGTGAAGCAGATGGGAGAGTAGGGAGAACGGAGAGTATGAGTAAGTATAAAGTAAATAAAACGATTGAACAGATAAATAAAAAGATTGCTGCCGGTGACGCTGTGGTGGTCACAGCAGAAGAAATTATCGACATCGCAAAAAAAGAGGGCGTTGTTGAAGCGGCCAAAAAAATTGATGTAGTGACAACCGGAACCTTTGCCCCCATGTGTTCTTCAGGGGCGTTTATCAATATCGGGCAGTCCAAACCCCTGGTCAGGACAACAAAAACTTGGTTTAACAACGTAGAGGCGTATTCAGGACTGGCAGCAGTGGATTGTTATCTGGGTGCTACTCAGACCTGTGAGGATGATCCGTTAAACAAACGTCATCCCGGTGAATTTAATTATGGCGGCGGTCATGTGATTCAGGATCTGGTTGCCGGAAAACAGGTTCACATAAGGGCGCAAAGCTATGGCACGGACTGTTACCCTAATAGAGAAATAGAAAAACTTGTCACATTAAAAGACTTGCCCAATGCCATGTTGTGTAATCCGCGGAATGCCTATCAAAATTATAATTGTGCGATTAATAAATCCGACAAGATAAAATATACCTATATGGGAACATTAAAATCAGACATGGGGAATGCCAATTATTCAACTTCGGGAGAACTCAGCCCTTTGTTGAATGACCCGTATTTGAAGACCATTGGTGTGGGCACCCGGATTTTTTTAGGGGGAGCGCAGGGATACGTTACATGGACCGGTACTCAGCACAAAAAAGAAGTTGAAAGAGGATTGAACGGTGTGCCGGTTACACCGGCGGGAACCCTTTCCGTGATGGGGGATTTAAAGGAAATGTCCCCTGAGTGGCTTGTGGGGCAAAGTATCCGAGGCTACGGCGTCTCTCTGTCTGTCGGGTTTGGCATTCCGATTCCGATTTTAAATGAGGAAATTCTGAAGTTCACCTCGGTGTCAGATGATCAGATCTTCACCCAGGTCATTGATTATGGATATGATTATCCAAACGCCATTTCAAAATCCTACGGCCAGGTCAGTTATGCAGAGTTGAAAAGCGGTTCAATCATGATCAAAGGCAGAAAAATTCCAACGGTTCCGTTGTCCAGTATGGTTAAGGCACGAAAAATAGCGGACATTCTGAAACAATCGATACAGAAGGCAAATTTCTTTTTAGGTCACCCTCAGCAATTGTTCTATTAGATGAAGCGATAAGGATATAAACAAAATGGCGGAAAAGAAAGCCAAGAGTTCTTTGCGGGAAAATACAGAAGCAATCATTATAGCAATTATTATTGCCATGTTTATCAGGACATTTTTAGTTCAGGCATTTAAGATTCCCTCCGGTTCCATGCTGGAAACGCTTCAGATCGGAGATCAGATTCTGGTTAATAAATTTATATACGGCGTAAAGCTCCCGTTTACAGATGGTAAAACCCTTATCTCGGTGAAGAATCCAAAAAAAGGTGATATTGTTGTATTCAAGTATCCTGAAGATCCTTCCAAAGATTTTATTAAACGAGTGATTGCCACCGGGGGAGACACGCTGGAAATTATTAATAAAAAGATCTATGTAAATGATACTTTGGTTGAAGGCGAGACCTATGCTGTTTATAAAACCCGGGAAATAATTCCCGGAAAATACAGCACAAGGGATAATTTAAGAAAAATCAGAGTGCCTGAAAATAAATTATTTGTAATGGGGGATAACAGGGACAACAGCCATGACAGCAGGTTCTGGGGGTTCGTCGATCTGAAAGCGGTCAAAGGTGAAGCCTTTATGATTTATTGGTCATGGAATAAAAATAAATTTGGAGTAAGATGGAATAGAATCGGTGATTTATTAATATAAGGGTGTAAAGATGCGGTTTACAAAAAAAGATATTCTGGATATTGAATCTCTTGAACCCCGTGAAATTTCAATGATCCTCGATACAGCTCAGGGGATGAAAGAAATTTCAGAACGACCTGTAAAAAAAGTGCCCACATTAAGAGGCAAAACCATCGTTCTTTTTTTCCAGGAACCCTCAACAAGAACAAAGCTTTCCTTTGATACAGCAGCCAAAAGGCTTTCCGCAGACAGTATTTCCATTTCAAAGAGTTCTTCCAGTATTGTGAAAGGAGAGACCCTGATCGATACGGCCAAGAACCTTGAAGCCATGAAGCCGGACGTCATTGTCTTGCGGCACCCCTCTTCCGGAGCCCCTCATTTGATTGCCAGGCGGGTAAATGCGTCGGTCATCAACGCCGGGGACGGGATTCATGCACACCCTTCCCAGGCACTGCTGGACATGATGAGTGTCAGGGGAAAAAAGGGAAAAATTGACGGCTTGAACATTTCTATTATCGGGGATATTGCTCACTCAAGGGTGGCTCGATCAGATATTACCGGGTTTTCCAAAATGGGTGCCAGGGTTCGTATCTGTGCCCCCCCAACCATGATTCCTTTTGGGATAGAAAAGTTAGGATGCACCGTGTCACCCACTATGGAAGCCTGTATTGAAGGGGCGGATGTCATCATGATGCTGAGAATCCAGAAAGAACGGCAGGGCAATATTCTTTTTCCGACAGAAAGGGAATATGCGATGCGTTTCGGGTTGAACAAGGCTCGACTGAATTTGGCAAAAGAAGATGCCATTGTCATGCACCCCGGTCCCATGAACAGGGGGGTTGAGATATCCAGTGATGTGGCAGACGCTGATTGTTCCATGATTTTAGAACAGGTGACCAATGGTGTTGCGTTGCGGATGGCATTGTTTTAT
>JAFCZY010000474.1 GCA_019314105.1 Deltaproteobacteria bacterium | reverse complement strand
CTTCCATCCGGATCAATTTTTCCTGCTCACCCTTGAGCATTTTAGACACGGGAATCCCTGTCCAGGAAGAAACAACCTCTGCCACATCAGATGCTTCCACTTCCTCTTTCAGCATTCTTTTGTCTTTTTGAAAATCATCGAGTGCCTGTTTTTTAGCATCAAGATCTCTTTGCAATTGAGCAATGGTGCCATATCGGATCTGGGCCACCTTTTCAAGATTTCCAGTGCGTTCTGCCATATGCGCCTCATTGCAACTTCCTCTTTCATTGCGGCAATATCCATTTCAATTTTTTCAAGCCGCTCTCTGGAAGCCTTGTCTTTTTCTTTGAGCAACGCCTGTTGTTCGATCTGAGCCTGAGTAATTTTTCTTAACAGTTCATCAATGACCCGTGGCATAGAATCAATTTCTATTCGCAACCGGGAGGCACATTCATCAATCAAATCAACTGCCTTATCCGGTAGAAACCGATCTGTAATATACCGATGAGACAGTGTCGCCGCAGCCACAAGAGCAGAATCCGTTATCCGTATCCCATGGTGAACCGCATATTTTTCTTTCAACCCTCTTAAAATAGAAATCGTATCTTCCACTGTGGGTTCTTTTGCAAAAACCGGCTGAAACCGCCGTTCAAGGGCAACATCTTTTTCAATATATTTTCGATATTCGTTCAACGTGGTAGCACCGACACATCGCAAAGTTCCTCTGGCAAGAGCAGGCTTCAGCATATTGGACGCATCCACAGATCCTTCTGATGCCCCGGCCCCCACCACTGTATGAAGCTCATCAATAAAGAGGACCACTTCACCTTCTGCTGCCTCCACTTCTTTTAATACCGCTTTAAGTCGTTCTTCAAACTCACCCCGAAACTTGGCTCCAGCAAGCAAGGCGCCCATATCAAGAGCAATCACCCGTCTATTTTTCAAAGAATCGGACACATCCCCTTCAATAATTCTCTGGGCAAGCCCTTCTACAATAGCGGTTTTACCAACGCCAGGTTCACCGATCAATACCGGATTATTTTTCCGTCGTCTTGACAACACCTGTATAATCCGCCGGATTTCTTCATCCCTGCCAATAACCGGATCGAGTTTCCCCTCCCGGGCAAGTTTTGTTAAATCCCGCCCGAATTTTTCAAGGGCCTGATATTTTTCTTCGGGATTTTGATCTGTCACGCTCTGATTTCCCCGGATATCCTTTAATACAGTTAAAACGGATTCCCGGGTAATACCATTTCGCTCCAGTATATTAAACGCCTCTCCTTTCATTGTGGCAAGGGCCAAAATGATATGCTCAAGACTCACGTATTGATCCTTCATTTTTTCAGCCTCGGACCCGACACCTTGACGAGGTTGTCAACAGATGTCTGAATATCTCTTTTCAGGACATCAACCCGGGCACCGATTTTTTTTAATATGGAAAGACCAACCCCCTGATCATCCTCTGTCAACGCCTTTAACAGATGTATCGGCTCAATGGCCTGATTACCATACTTTTGGGCTATATCATGAGCTGCCTGTAAGAGCTCCTGCGATTTAATCGTTAATTTATCAAGTTTCATAAAAACCTCTCATTATTTTTTATAATTTATCATATAAAGTAATGCAAAAAAACGAGGCGTCAAGCAAGTGCATCGCAATTAATTTTATACGCTTATATCCTTTGGAACCATAGTTTTTTCATTGACAACTCCCACTTTGTGGTATATTTTTATAAAAATAAATACACTGATGAATAACCCTTTAATGTTAGAATATAATAATGAAAAGTAATAAATTCAAAGACATTCGAGCAAGACTGAATAAAACACAAAAAGAACTGGCACAGCTTCTTGGTGTTTCCATCAAAGCAATTCACAGTTATGAACAGGAATGGCGTAAAATCCCCCATCATGTGGAACGGCAATTACTTTTCCTGCTTTCCCGGGTGATTCAGGACGACAGCACCCCCTCGGAATACTGTTGGGATATCCGGAAATGCCCGGATAAAAAGCTTAAAACCTGCCCGGCATGGGAATTTAAATCCGGTGATCTATGCTGGTTTATCAATGGAACCAAATGCAGCGGCAAAGCCCACAATTCATGGGAAGACAAAATGAAAGAATGTAAAAACTGCGAAGTGTTTAACCGTTTTTTTGAAAAGGACTCTAATGGCAATGGATGATTTTATTATAAACAGTGTCTGTCAAACCGAAAGAGACGATGCCTCCGATTATCGTAAAAAGTTACCCTTAGTTATCAATACGATTCTGGCCTCCATGGAAGATAAAAAGTGTTTTGCCCATATCGGAGATGAACCCATCCATTTTTCAACAAGTGTAAAGGAAATGATTGATAAATTTAGAGAAATTCTTTTCCCCGGCTATTTTTCCCGTGAGAAAATTGATGGCGCAAACCTTGTTTACAATATGGGCCAGGCAGTTTCATTATTGTATGATATCCTGTCAGAACAGATCATTCATGTGCTGAGACATGACTGTCTGCGATATGGTCAGGCATGCGCTGAATGTGAAAAAAGCGGGAATTCTATTGCCTTGAAAGTCATCCAGTCCATTCCGGATATTCGCATTTCTCTGGCAAAAGATGTAAAAGCCGTCTATGATGGTGATCC
>JAFCZY010000199.1 GCA_019314105.1 Deltaproteobacteria bacterium | reverse complement strand
AAAGGGCGAGCGATTGAAGCCAAAATTTTGGAAAAGGCCCGAAAATACAATCTGCGTATTATTGGCCCCAATTGTTTGGGGATTGTCAATACGTCAAAGGCCTTTAACGCAAGTGTTGCCCATTTATCCCCTTTGTCAGGGAGAACAGCCTTTCTTTCCCAGAGTGGTGCGGTCTGTACATCTGTTTTAGAGCTTGCTGATCGCGAAAAGATCGGGTTCAGCCATTTTGTCAACCTGGGTTCGATGATAGATGTTGATGTGGCAGATATGATCGATTATTGGGGTGCCTTGAACTCTGTGAAAACCATTGCCCTGTATATCGAGAAGATTACCAATATTCGAAATTTCATGAGTGCTGCACGATCGGTTTCTCGTGTGAAACCCATTATTGTATTGAAACCAGGCAGATCCAAAGCCAGTGTCGCTGCATTTCATGCTGGTGCTCCGGGGGGTGAAGATGCTGTTTTTGATGCAGCGTTTCGGCGGGCCGGAATTTTACGGGTTACTGAACTTGAAGAATTGTTGGATTGTTCCGAATTTCTGGCAAAACTGAATCGTCCTTCCGGCCCGGAACTTAAGATTATAACCAATGTGGTTGATCCGGCCAGTATCGTTACCTATGATCTGCCGGAGCGGACGGCCAGGGGCTTTAAAAATCTTTATCAATATGGCCGTAATATTGAAACTTTATTGGAAATTCCTGTCCGAACAGACACAAAGCTCATCATCAATCGTTCCAAAGCTGAAAATATTATAAAAAAGGCCATTGCCGACGGAGTCCAAAGTCTTACGGAAATTCAGATCAAAAATTTGCTTTGGTCCTATGGAATTCCAGTCAATGTCCCTGATGTAGCGGAGTATAAACTGATGATTGGTGCAAAAATAGACCCCAATTTCGGGCCGATTATTTTTTTGGGAAGGGGAGGTGTCCTGACCGAAGCATTCAGGAACACTTCACTGGGACTGCCACCACTGAATCGCCTTCTGGCAAGACAGATGATTGAAGATACCCAAATATCAAGGATGTTAAAGGGAGCCAGAAATTTTGAGTTGGTCAGTATTCCTTTGCTGGGAGAACTATTGGTAAGGACAAGCAGGCTGGTGACGGATTTCCCGGAAATCACGGCATTGGATATAAATCTCATAATGGTTAAAAACGGCAATATAATGGCTGTGGATGGCAGCGTTCTTCTTTCTGTGCCCCGTGTTCCTTCT
Source organism: Deltaproteobacteria bacterium (assembly GCA_019314105.1). GTDB lineage: Bacteria > Desulfobacterota > Desulfobacteria > Desulfobacterales > Desulfobacteraceae > Desulfobacula. Next base: position 3,260 of record JAFCZY010000199.1, on the reverse strand, counting down.
CCCATGCACTTAGTTATCAGTACCTATCCCTGGCAGTATGAAAAAAAAGAGTATACGGTAAATGGGCATGAATTTTTTATCCGACCTATTCGGCCCAGTGATGCTGATTTGCTGATAGATCATTTTTATTCACTTTCACCAAGAAGTGTTTATATGCGATTTTTTTCGCCTGTAAAAGAATTGTCTAAAGCCATGCTGATTAAATTGACACAGATTGACTATGATAGGGAAATTGCGCTTGTTGCTTTGATGGGAAAAGGGCAGGATAAAAAAATAGTCGGAGTATGCCGTATTATACTCGAAGCGGATAAAACCCTGGGGGAATTTGCACTGGCAATCAGTGATAAATGGCAGGGCAAGGGAATCGGTTCATCGCTTCTCAAACTATGCCTTAAGGCTGCTCAGAGCAAGGGAGTAAAGCAGGTTGTGGGGGTTGTTCTGGCTGAAAATACCCAAATGCTGTTGATGGGAAAAAAATTGGGATTTTCTGTAAAGCGGCATTTAAACTCCGGAGAATATGACTTGACCATTGATTTTAAAGATATGTATATTGAATAAAAATGATTGAAATCTGTTTTGCGGGGGTATGATAAACTATTTATTTTTTGATAAACGAGATCATGAACTGATCAGAATTGTTAACTCGGTTTATGATACAGAGAATGCCTTAGACTATACCCGGAAACTGTATTATCCCTTTTTCCATCCCCTGGGCATAAAGGAATTGGCGGAATCTAAAGGACTCAGAACAGCCTATTCTATTGTAAACCTTCTTGAGTCAATGGAAAGAGGGGAAATAGAAAATCGCCTGCAGGCCCTTAAAGGGTTGAAAGATGATATTTTCAGCGCGGCTGACGGCCCCATGCCGAAAAACACTGCCAGGGTTCTTCTTCAGATAATGAAAGAGCTTGTCAGGGCAAAAGGCGATGATTCTCTTCAGCTCCATCTGGCCCACGATTTCCGTATGGCGGCTTTTGGCAAACCCAGGGTGATAAGAAAACTGCTGCGCCATTATCATCTTCTGGAAATGCCCGAAGAATGGAACCAGATCACTTTTGACGATCATGTTCACGATGCCAATACATCGGGACGGAAATCTCCCACCTATCTGATCATGGATGCCTGGATAAAAGGAATTCGCCGGTTAAGAGTAATTTATTATCATTATATCGAGCCCCGATTTGCTACGGAACTGATAGAAGCGGCCAGGATCATGGAAATTGATCTTCGAATAGGAATTGAATTATGGGCAGGATACCGGGATCGCCATATATCCTTTATCTGGGTGTCCAGAGGACTTCCTGACGCTGAGACCTTCCAGTGCTTTCTTGCTGAACCCCACGTGGTTCAGTTTATGGAACAGGGAAAAACTGTTTTAAGGTTTCAGAATAAATGTGTCTTACGTCTTTTAGATGAGTTTAATGAGCGACATCTGGAGACAATGTGCCGGGAACTTGATATTGATATGAAACAGCTTTGCCCGGATCAATTTTTAAGTTTTGTGTCTCCCGGCCAGCCCTCAATTATTCATCTTGGGGAGTATATTCACTCTGAAGCAGTCAAGGCAATGAAACACCGCATCAAAGAGTTGAATCGGATATTTTGCCTGTCCGATGCCAAAGAACAGCAAAAGATAAAAAATCTGGTAAAAAAAATGGATTGTTTCAGTGCCAGAGACATTATTTTTACCTATTTGTGTTCATCACAATGTCCTGATATTCTTGATCCTTTTGCTATCTGCAATGATCCTGATGTGCCTGACAGGCTTAAAATGAATTTTAAAGAATTTTTCAGGGATATTGAGCACCTTCGTCACGAATTTAGAATTACCCTGAACCTTGGCAATCTGAAAGCCGAAGATGTTCTTGAGATCCTTTATGAGAGCAATGGCCTTATCACCCGGCTTGAAATGATAAATTTAAGAGATTTTATTGCCGGGAAAACAGATCATGTTTTTGCTGTTAATGAGCTTCAAAAAGCCATTAATGCCGGAAGTTTATTAAAATTAAAACGGGTGGTTCGCCACATTATTCTGGATGTGGAGCAGAGCAGATATGCTGATAAGAAGGATCGACTGGAAAAACTTGTGGATATTCTTCATGATATTGATGCATTGAAAAATATGTATGCAATACGGCCACTCAAATCCAGAATAGGGAGTGATTCAAGCGGAAGATCTCAGACATATGGAATGGGATTCGGTATTATCAAAACGCTGACGTTCAGGGCCAGAAGAGAAATCCGGCAGCATACCGGGGGCAGACTGGTTCTTCCGGCAAGCATCAAGGTGAACCAGAGGGTAACGTCCTTTCCGTCGAACAGCATGGCGCTGGTTTTAAAATGGATAATGACTATTTTAAAATGGTTTCCCGGGGTTGATCAAAGAATGTCGGTAAAAAAAAGGGAATGGGTTTTTGAATCTTTTTCCCTGGATATGAAAAAGAAAGGTAATATTGTTACGCTTGGCGGAATATTAACGGAGAATAGAAACAATATTGGGCTTGATTTGCCGAAGACAGGGAAAATCACGACAGAGAAATCATGGAAAACGCTTAATACAAAATTTAAAAATTGTATCAAAGTTTTTATTGGTTTTATCCCTGCATTTTTATGTTTTGCCTTGACCCAAGATTGGTGGTTTCTGGCCTATTTTGGTGCATTTGTCTGGTTTGGCATAACCGGTATCAGAAATATTTTACAATCTGTCCTTGGAGGGGGTGGCATCCGGCGGACATCTCTACTCAAGTGGAATGATTATATCAGTTGGGATCGATTGACGGATTCTTTGTTATTTACGGGTTTTTCAGTGCCGCTTCTGGATTATGCCGTTAAAACAGTCCTCCTTGACAGGGGTTTGGGGATAACGACATCCTCCAGTCCGATAGTGCTCTATTCCGTTATGGCACTTGTCAACGGGATTTATCTGTCGTCGCATAATGCGTTTCGTGGACTTCCAAAAGGGGCAATCACTGGAAATTTTTTCAGAAGTCTCTTCTCTATTCCTGTTGCCATCCTTTTCAACAGCATGATGGGCGGGATATTAAGGGTATCTGATGTCCCTGGGGGTGATACTGTTTTGCAAAAATGGGCGGCAATCATTTCAAAAGCAGCTTCAGATATTGTGGCAGGGTTGATAGAAGGAATTTCAGATCGGTTTCATAATATGAGACTGCGAAAAAGGGACATAAAAAAGAAATTTTCAGACTTGTTTGATACGTATTCAAAACTGGAATTTCTTTTTCCGGAAACTGAAGAACTCA
>JAFCZY010000198.1 GCA_019314105.1 Deltaproteobacteria bacterium | reverse complement strand
ATATGGTTCTTGTGGCAATGGGAGTAAAACCCTGTAGCAAAATGGCAGAAGAAGCCGGTCTTGACCTGGGAATTTCTCATTCCATAGCGGTGGACAGGTATTTGAAAACATCAGATAAGGATATTTATGCGGCAGGAGACTGTGCTGACACATATCATGTAGTGACGGGTAACAAATGCTGGATTCCTCTGGCATTGATAGCCAACAGGGCAGGGTGGGCTGTTGCTGATAATGTTACCGGGAGTCAAACCCGTCTTCAAGGCATTGCAGGCACATCTGTCTTCAAGGTCTTTTCCCTGCCGCAGATGCAGGATTTGACCCGGTAGAAAATAATGTTAAAACAAGATCCCGGGCTCATGGACAACCCGGATCGACACCGATTCACATCAATATGGTGGCAGACAAAAAGACCCACCGTCTGCTGGGGGTTCAAATGGTGGGAAAAGAAGGGGTGGCTCATAGAATCAATGCCATTGCTGTGGCTTTGCATAATAAAATGACGGTTGAGGATTTTTCCCGGATGGATTTGGCCTATGCCCCCCCGTTTGGACCGGTGTGGGATCCTTTGTTAACCGCTGCCAATCAACTGATGAAAAAATTATAAAACAGACTCAAACGACAGATTAAGGAATCCAAATGTCAAATAAGCAATGCCATATTCGTCTTTTACCCCATGACAGACTGATTGAAACAAGACCCGGAAGAACGCTGATGGAAGCGCTCATGAATAAAAGTATTTTTTTAAGATCTGATTGCGGTGGCAAAGGGGTCTGTAAAAAATGTCAGGTCAAGATTGTTGCAGAAAACGGTGACACTGAAGTTAAAAAAGCCTGTCAGGTTATTATTTCTGAAGATATTTCAATTGAGATCCCGGCATCATCCATGCTGTCCTCTCATATTATTACGAAAGCGGGAGTATCCCTTCCGAAATCATTCAAGGACAGGTTCAAGACTATCCACGGGAAAGATGCTTATGGCATTGCCGTGGATCTTGGCACAACAACCATTGCCGTATATTTTTGTAATATTAGGAAAGGCAAGGTACTTTCATCTTTAGCTGTAAAAAATCCCCAGGCGCTGTATGGGGACGATGTCATGAGTCGAATCAGTGCCATTGGCCAGGAAGAAAAAAATCTTGGGCAATTGCAAAAATTGGTTGTTAAAGCAATAGAGTGGGGGGTTAAAGAACTCTCAGTATCGCTTGATCTTAAAAAAGAGATGATTTCTCAAATGGTGATAGTGGGCAACCCAACCATGATCCATATTTTTGCGGGCGTTGATCCAAAATCCATTGGTGTTTCTCCTTATCAGCCTGCTTTTCATGAAGCAAAAAATATCCAATCAGATAATCTGGGATTTAAACTAAAAAATTTTTCAATTCAATTGCTGCCCCAGGTTTCCGGATTTATTGGCGGTGATATCCTTAGTGCAACACTGGCGGTTGATCTTGAAAATCAACCCGAAGGAACCCTGCTGGTAGATCTGGGCACCAACGGAGAACTGATGCTGAAAGGGAAAGATCAGCTTTTTGCGACATCCTGCGCCACGGGCCCGGCATTTGAAGGTGCGACCCTGTCTTGTGGAATGCAGGCGATCCCCGGTGCTATCAATACCGTTCAAATAAACAGCAAGGAAAATTTGTCCGAATATACCCTTATCAATCCGTCAAATTCTTCTGAATTGAAACCCTCTGGAATTTGTGGAACCGGTGTTATCAGTGCGGTAACCCAATTTTGCCAAAAGAAAATTATAAGCTCGGGCGGTGCGTTTCAAAATGGGATGAAGCAATATATTATCGCTCCGGCGAGTGCTTCTCAGGATGGGTCTGCGATTTTTATCAGCCAGAAGGATATTCGGTCTGTCCAGCTAGGTAAGGCAGCATTGATTACCGGGATTGAGTTTCTTCTAAAGGAAGCAGGGCTTGATACACCTGAAAAAATTATTATTGCCGGCGCTTTTGGATCGTTCCTTGACAAAAAAGATATGATGTCTCTGGGAATGATCCCGACCATGGATTCTGGCAGGGTAGAAGTTGCAGGGAATTCAGCCGGCGCCGGCGCCATTATGGCGCTGTGCGATACTGCTTTTCTTGATAAAGCGATACAGATAGCCAATAAGGTTGTGGTGGTGGACCTTGCCTGTAATCAGGATTTTCAGGACGTTTTTGTTAAACAGCTAAGTTTTTCTAATATACCGACAAAATCTTTTTAAGATCAAGCCCGTATTTTCTCATGCGGTTCCAAACGGTTACCCGGTTGATATTAAGAATTTCTGCCGCCTTTGTCTGATTGCCGTTTGTCTGTTTGAGGGCTTCGATTAATTGTAATTTTTCATTGGGCATCACATCATCTACAGTTAAGTGAAGGGCAGGATAGGGGGATATCTTTTGTGGTATACTGATTTTTTTGGGTAAATGATCTAATTGGATAGTGGCCCCTTCAGTGATAACAAAAGAATACTCCATTGCATTTTTAAGCTCCCGGATATTCCCCGGCCACTGGTAATCCATAATCGCTTCCATGGCATCATGGGCTAACCCTTTTATTGTTTTACCGGTTGTTATATTTAAATGATGGATAAAAGAATTAATTAATAAAGGGATATCTTCCTTTCTGTCTCTTAAGGGCGGCAGGTGTATCGGGATGACGTTAATTCTGAAGAGAAGATCTTGTCGAAATTCATTTTTATCTATCATCTCATCAAGATTCTTGTTTGTGGCTGTGATGATTCGCACATCAACTTTGATGGATGAAATATCTCCTACTCTTTCAAATTGTCCTGACTCAAGAACTCTTAAAAGTTTGGTCTGAATAGACAAAGGGATATCACCGATTTCATCCAGAAAAAAATCACCTTGGTTAGCAGCTTCAAACCGGCCCACACGATTGCTGTAAGCTCCTGTAAATGCGCCCTTGATATGACCGAATAATTCACTTTCCAGAATGGCTTCATTCAATGCCGCACAATTAAGTTGAATAAAAGGCCCGTTCTTCCTTGATCCACATAAGTGAATGGCATTGGCTACCAGTTCTTTGCCGGTTCCGCTTTCACCCAGAATAATAACAGGGGCATTACTTTGAGCCGTTTTTCGTATCATATTAAAGACTGTCTGCATTTCAGAAGATTTTCCCACTATGCCTAAAAAATCGCTTTCCTGATCGCATTGTCGGGAAAGGATATGAACTTTTTCATCCAGTTTGGTAATCTCTGAAATATCCGTTAAGGTTTCTACAACACCAATGGCTGTTCGATCTTCATCCCACAGTATGGATGCATTTTTCAAAATCGGTAAAAAATTGCCATTCTTGCATTTAACAAGACAGCGGCATTTTTTTATATCCTGCTGGCCCGGTTCAAATAATTTACACCAGATAGAGTGTTTGTTGGTTTGCATAATATGTTCACAGGCATCACAGCCCAATATTTCACAGGACATGCCAATGGCTTCTTTTGATGTATACCCTGTCAGCGTTTCAAAGGCTTTATTCACCATTAAAATAGATCCTTCGGGACCGATAAACATTAGTCCATCGTTAATGGTATTCACAATTTTTTTCCAGAAGATATTCATCTCATGTTCATCCATGCGCTATCCTTTCCAATATCTGTTTAATCGTTTAAACGACTATTAAAATAGTGTTACTATTTAAACATGTGTTTAAATAGTATTTAACGTTTAAACAGTCAAGTCAAAATTAAAAAATTAATTATTTTATATAAAAACAGTGACTTATATCTAACATCGTTTTTTATGACTGCAACGGTACACCTGTTGCAAACATTATTTGTTATAATTTTATAGTTTAATAATGGGAGTTAACTATGGCATCGAAAATTGTATTAGATCTTAAGGGAGTAATTTTCCCTCTTAATTTGCTCAAATGCAAAAGTTGCCTTAAATCCATGGAAAAAGGGGATATCGTGGAGATTATGCTGACAGATATTGATGTGGTACAGGATTTGATTATGATTGTTAACCGGTCTCGTGATGAAGTTATCTATAAAAAAAAGATGACAAATTGTATCTGTCTTGGGATCAAAAGAGGTTCAAGAAATTAAATTTATCAGATGTTTTATATAAATTAAGGAGGGAAAATGCAACTTAGTAGACGGAATTTTTTTAAATTCATGGGAGCAGCCGGTGCCTCTGCCGCAGCGCTGCCCTCATCTGCCGGTGCATGGGAGTCAAAGGCACCACCCGATCCATATGGATGCCTGGTGGATTTGACCCGGTGCGTTGGCTGTCGTAAATGCGAGGAGGCCTGTGCCCGGGTGAATGGTCTGCCCACACCGGAAAGGGTCAATTGTCAATGTACCATTTTTGACAAAAAAAGAAGACCGGATCACAAGGCATATACGGTGGTCAACCGGTATTTTACAGGCAAGCTGGACCAGTTTGACAAGCCCATGCCTACCTTTGCCAAGGTTCAGTGCATGCATTGCCAGGACCCGGCCTGCGTATCGGCCTGTATTACCGGGGCAATGCACAAGGATGAGACCGGAAGCGTCAGATATGATGTGGATAAATGTATTGGCTGCCGTTATTGTATGGTGGCCTGTCCCTTTGAAATCCCGGCCTATGAATATAACAACCCCATCACGCCAAGGGTGATGAAATGCACCTTCTGTTACGACAGAATTTCCAAGGACGGCGGTGTTCCAGGCTGTGCCACCATTTGCCCCACGGAAGCCATAACCTTTGGCAAAAGAGCATCTATTTTAAAGGTAGCCAAAAAAAGGCTGAAGGAAAATCCAGGCGTCTATATAGATCATGT
>JAFCZY010000010.1 GCA_019314105.1 Deltaproteobacteria bacterium | reverse complement strand
CCTTTTCAAGCCTTTTAAGAGATGCCCACGATTACACCTGCATGTTTACAGACAGCCGGGGCCAGGAACTTGTACAGGGGACATTGTGTACACCGGGCCAGGCAGGTGCTATGGCGCTTGGCATGAAAAAAATTGTCAATTCCATTCCCCTTGAGGATTATAATGAAGGAGATGTTTTTATTATTAATGATCCCTGGCTTTTAGCTGGACATTTAAATGATGTCTGTGTATGGAGTCCCATCTTTTTCAAAGGCAGGCCTGTGGCATTTACCGCATGTGTATTCCATCATACTGATATCTGCGGCAGAACGGCTTCCGACAACCGTGATGTTTATGCAGAAGGTCTTTATATCCCTTTAACAAAGCTCTATGATGCAGGCAAGCTCAATGAGAGCCTGGTTAACATGATCCGATGGAATGTCAGAACGGCAACGGAATTTGACGGGGATATCCGTTCCCAGGTAGCAGCCAATCATATTTGTTCTCAAAAAATCATAGAAATGATGGAAGATGAAGGGCTTGATACTCTGGATGACCTGGCTGATGAAATTATTGATCGAACTGAAATCAGCATGCGCAAAGCCATTGAAAAAATTACGAATGGGACTTATGCCCATGAAGGCATTATCGAGGGGGCAGGAAACAAACCGGACATTCCCATCAAACTGACGGTTAACGTAGATGGTTCTAACATTCATGTTGATTTTGACGGCACATCCAAACAGGTAGACTGGGGCGTGAATGTCGTTTACAATTTCACCTATGCCTATGTGTTCATGGCAATTAAATCCGCTTTTGACCCTGGCATACCGATTAACGAGGGGGCGATTCGTCCCATAACAATGACGGCTCCGGAAGGGTCTATTGTCAATTGTACATTCCCGGCAGCCGTGGCCGCCAGAATGGTAGTGGGTCATTTTATGACGGAAATGGTTTTTAATGCGCTTGCCAAAGCAGCCCCTGATAATATTATTGCCGGTTCCGGCGGAACCCCTGCCCAGACCAACATCTTTCATGGCTCTTTTGCCAGTGGCAAGCCATGGCACACCATGATTATCCGTGGTGGTGGAATGGGCGCTTCATCCAAATTTGACGGTCACCATTGTGCAATTTTCCCGGCCAACGGGGCCAATACACCGGTTGAAATTCTTGAAAGTGATACCACCATGATTGTTGAATCCAGAAGCCTGGTTCAAGACTCGGGAGGTCCGGGAAAACAGCGGGGTGGTATTGGCAGGCAGATGATCATACGGTCTCCGGATGAGGGTGAAAATTCTGTCGGAACAACTTCCATAGCCGTGCAGGCAGGACGCTATATTTATCCACCCGATGGCATATTCGGCGGGAAAGACGGCTCAAAAGCAAAATTCCTTAAAAATGGGGAAACTGCTGATCCCAGCGGCCTGACCTTTTGTGACCCGGGAGATCGAATTTCATTTGTCAGTGCTGGCGGCGGCGGATACGGGGATCCCTTTAAGCGGGACCCTGAAGCTGTGAAACGGGATGTAGAATATGGCTATGTGAGTGTTGAAAAAGCAGAACAAGATTACGGCGTTATTATTGAACCTGACTCTCTCGAACTTGATCTTACAGCAACCCTGCAACTCCGTGAAAATAAATAAGGGAAGGACAAAATGAAAAAAAGTTTTATGCCGCAGTTCGAAAATATTGACCAGCTCTTTGATCATCAACTGGAAGGGCTTAAATGGACCGTTTCCCATGCTTACAAGGGGTCTTCCTTTTACAAAAAACAATTTGAAGCGGTCGGTGTGGCGCCTTCGGATATAACGTCTCTTGACGATCTATCCCGTCTTCCCTTTACCACGGGAAACGATCTCAAGGAAGGCTATCCCCTGCCCTTGCTGTCAGTACCGGAAAAAGACGTGGTCCGCATTCATGCTTCCTCCGGCACCACGGGGAAACGAAAAGTTCTCTCTTATACACAGAACGATTTAGACATATGGTTTGACATGTTTGCCCGATGCTATGAGATGGCCGGCCTTACGCAAGAAGACAGGGTACAGATCGCCGTCGGATACGGTGTCTGGACAGCCGGCATGGGGTTCCAGTTAGGATGTGAACGATTCGGCGCTCTGGCCATTCCCGTGGGCCCCGGTAACATTGACATGCAATGCCAATTTCTGGTGGATATGCAATCCACGGTTTTTTGTTGTACCGCCTCCATGGCCCTTCTCATGGCTGAAGAAGTCAATAACCGAGACATTAAGGACCAGATCAATTTAAAAAAAATTATTCTGGGATCAGAACGATGCAGTGCTGTCATGCAATCAAAAATAAAAAGGCTTTTTGGACTTGAAGATATGTTTGATATCACCGGAATGACTGAGCTTTACGGACCGGGAACCGGCCTTGACTGCCCTGAACATGAAGGTATTCATTATTGGGCAGACAACTATATCCTTGAAATTTTAGACCCGGACACCCTGAAACCGGTTAAGGACGGAGAAATCGGTGAAATGGTGGTAACCACCCTGTGCAAAGAAGCAGCCCCTCTTGTGCGATACCGGACAAGGGACCTCACCCGCAAAATCTCCAAATCCTGTTCCTGCGGGAATATCCTTCCCATGCATGACAAAATCATGGGGCGTTCCGATGATATGATCATTTTAAGAGGGGTTAATATCTATCCCGGGCAAATTGATGAGGTATTGTCTTCCATCCCTGAAATGGGAAGTGAGTACCAGCTGTACCTTGACAGAAAAGAGGATGGCAAAGAGTACATGACCATCAAAGTAGAAACTCGACAGAGGATTGGGCTAGCAAATTTGGAAGATATCAAGACTAAAATTAAAAAAACGATAAAGGCAAAGATCATGGTCAGTTGTGACGCTCACATCTGTGCGTACGGTGAACTGCCCCGGTATGCGGGCAAGGCACAGCGTATCTTTGATAACCGCACCTAAAAAAAGGAAACTCTATGAAAGCGTTTAAATATTTATCCCCCACAACTGTTGAAGAGGCCATTGCTTTTCATGACCAACACAGCGAGACAGCCAAATATATTGGCGGGGGAACAGATGTGATTGTCAAAGTTAAAGAAGGGTGGCTGGAGCCGGATTACCTGATTTCCCTGAAAAAAATAGGCGAAATGAGTGAACTGCATAAAAACGATGCCACCGGCGAGCTTTCCATTGGGGCAATGGTCACCCATGCCACCCTTGAAAAATCTCTCATGATCCAAAATGAGTATCCCATTATCTATGATGCGGTTTCCAATATCGGGTCTTTGCAGGTCAGAAATGTAGGAACTATCGGCGGCAACCTGATCAATGCCGTGCCATCGGCTGATGGGGCTATTCCCTTGATTGCCCTGGACGGGATAGCCCTGCTTCACGGCCCTGACGGTGAACGGTCCTGCGAAGTGAAAGATCTGTTTATTGCCCCCTATAAAACTATTTTAAAACCCAGAGAAATCCTGAAAAAAATAACCATTCCGCCCCAGGCACCCCATACCGGAAGTGCGTATATCAAATTCGGTCGCAGGGCTGCCATGGAGCTTCCCTTGATCGGTATCGGGGTTTTGCTCAGTCTGGGTGATGACCTTCAAACCTGCACCAGGGCAAGGATCTGTTTAGGGGTTGCCGCCCCTACCCCAATGCGGGCATTTAATGCAGAAAATCTTCTGGTTGGAAAAAAAATTGATAAAAAAATCTTAATAGAGGCGGGCAAAATTGCTGCGAATGAATCCAAAGTCAGGGACAGTGTCAGGGGAAAAGCCTGGCACAGGAAAGAAATGATACGGGTTCAGGTGAGACGAATGGGATTAAAATGTCTGGAAATTATCAAAAACAACTCTTAGGAGAAGCATAAATCATGGCAACAAACATATTTTTTAAATTAAATGGCGATGAGATCTCTTACGAGGTTAAAGACCATTGGACGCTCTTACACCTTTTAAGAGAAGAAATGGGACTTATTGGAACAAAAGAGGGATGCGGCAATGGTGAATGCGGTGCCTGTACGGTTATTGTTGATAAACTGGCTGTAAATTCCTGCCTTTACCTGGCAATTGAAATCGAAGGAAAAACCGTAGAGACTATTGAGGGCCTTGCCTCAACCAGCGGGACTCTGCATCCGATACAACAATCTTTTGTGGAAAATGGTGGTATCCAGTGCGGCTTCTGTTCACCTGGAATGATCATGTCTTCCAAAGCCTTGCTGGATGAAAATCCTGATGCAGATCGAGAAGAGATAAAACATGCCCTTGCCGGAAACATCTGCAGATGTACAGGATATATACAAATTTTTGAATCTGTTGAGGCTGTCAAAGGCATGGGAGGGCAAAATGAGTAAGAATAATAGCGAGTTTAGTGTAGTAGGTAAACGAATCCCAAAACTGGATGCAGCCCAGAAAGCCATGGGCAGAGCCGAGTATATTCAGGATATCAAAATACCTGGAATGCTTTACGGGAAAATTCTTTACAGTAAATATGCCAGTGCAAAAATTATTAAAATAGATATCTCAAAAGCTATGGCATTGCCTGGAGTTCATGTAGTTCTTACTGGCGAAGATGTGCCAAAAAAGATGAAAATGGGCTTTTATAAAGATAATCCGCCCATTAAAAAAGACAAGGTCTGTTCATTCCGGGATGAAGTAGCTGCTGTTGCTGCCATCAGTCCTGAAATTGCCAAAAAAGCGCTTGACCTTATTGAAATTGAATATGAAGAGCAAATCGGTATCTTTGATCCTGAAAAAGCCATGGAAAAAGATGCTCCCCTTGTTCATGAACATACCAAGAGCAATGTATTGAAACTGCCTTGGAACATTCATTATGGAGATGTGGAAAAGGCAGAAAAAGAATCAGCTTTTGTTGTGGAAGATAGATTCACTACAACAGGGGTTACCCATTGCTGCATGGGGACAAGTGGCGCTCTGGCATTGTTTGATGCAACAGAAAATTTGACTGTTTACACTAATACACAGATTCCTTCTTTGGCTCAGAAAGATTTTCTTGAAACTTTAAAGATCCTGGGGCTTGAAAATAAACGAGTCAGAGTTATCAAACCGATTATCGGTGGTGGTTTTGGAAGTAAACTTGATACCTATGCCTATGAGCATATTGCTATTCTTTTGGCATACAAGTGCAGAAAACCGGTTAAAATTGTTTTTGATCGTGTGGAAGAATTCAAGGCAACTTCAACAAGACAGCCTACTGTAACCTACATCAGACAGGGATGTGATAAAAACGGGAAACTCACATTCAGGGATATCAGAATGATATTGGATAACGGTGCTTATACATCCTGGGGGGCTACAACACCAACTGTCATGATGATGCCCATTTCTTCGCTTTACCGGGTAAAAAATATCCGGTATAATGCAAAATGTGTCTATACCAATAACACCTATTCCCAGGCAATGCGCGGGTATGGAAACCCCCAGGCAACATTTGCCATTGAAAGCAATATAGACATGCTGGCTGAAAAAGCAGGAATCGATCCCATTGAATTCAGAAGAATCAACCAGAATGTGCCCAATGAAACAACACCACAGGGTTTCAAAATCACTACCTGCGGTCTTGCTGAATGTATCAATGAAGTAGAAAAAGAACTCAAATCAGGAATAGCCAAAGAAAAAGGTGTGGGTGTTGGTATGGCCTCCCTGATACATGTAGGCGGTGGGGCCAGGATCTATAAATCAGACGGTTGCGGCGCTATTTTAAAAATGGATGATTACGGCAAAGTAGATATTTTCACCGGTGGTACAGATATGGGTCAGGGCATGGATAATATTACCGCCCAAATTGTAGCAGAAGAACTCGGACTTTTAGCTGAAGATATAAATGTAGTGCATTCAGATACGGATATCTGTCCCTGGGATGTCGGTGCCCATGCCAGCCGAAGCACTTTTGTGGCAGGGAATGCAGCCCTTGGTGCTGCTAAAAAAGTTAAACAAAAGATTCAGGAATTTGCTTCAAAACTTTTTGATGTGCCTGCTGAAGAGATCAAATTTAAAAATAAGCTTGTGTTTGTTCCCGGGGACCAGGAAAAAAGCATGCCCATAGACAAGCTGTTAAGAAAAGCTCATTTTTCTAAGAACGGTACCATGCTTATGGCAGATTATTTTTATGATCCTGATAACGAAAGTTTCGGTAAAGACTTTAAATGTAATCTTTCTGCGACCTATACTTTTGGTGTTCACGGCGTTAAAGTAAACGTGGATGAAGAAACTGGTAAAGTAGAAGTTCTGGATTACATTGCCGCCCATGACGTTGGCCAGGCTATCAATCCACTGCTGTTAGAAGGACAGGTTTATGGCGGCGTACTCATGGGACTTGGATATGCCCTTACTGAAGAAGTTGTACAAAAAAACGGTGAAAACATGAATGCCAATTTCAGGGATTATAAATTGTTCACAGCCAAGGATGCAGTTAACATCAAGGCTCCTGTTTTTGAAACAGCGGATGAGGCAGGTCCATTTGGAGCAAAAGGCATAGGTGAACCAGGGTGTGTTCCAACAGCTCCTGCTGTTGCAAATGCAATTTATGATGCTGTGGGTGTCAGGATTAAAGATCTCCCTATCACGCCTGAAAAAGTGCTGGCTGCTTTAAAGGAGAAAAACGGTTAATGTAAATAGGGACAGATTTAAAATCTGTCCCTGAAACTTTTAACAGAGCAAATACGCTCTCAATAACGGAGGTTAAACCATGGTAAAACGATCAATTTTTTCTGCAACACTTTTTTTATTTGCTATCGTCACCTGCCTGATTATCTTTCAAACTCCTGTAATGGCAGGTACTGTTAAACTCAATTATGCCAACTTCCCCCCTGCTCCCACATTCCCCTGCGTCCAAATGGAAAGATGGAAAGTTGAAGTTGAAAAACGAACCGCAGGGCAGGTCCAGATCAATACCTTCCCCGGCGGAACCCTTCTGGGTGCAAAAGGCATGATGGACGGTGTTATTGCAGGACAGTCAGACATCGGTAACATCTGCATGGCCTATCAACCGGGAAGATTTATTGTCACCAATGCGACCAGTCTTCCCCTTGGCATCAAAGATGCCAAAAAAGGTAGTCTCGCCCTTCTCAAATTATATGAAAAATATCAACCCGACGCATTTAAGGATGTCGTTGTTCTGGCCATGTTTACCAATGCCCCCGGAAATGTCATGTCAAAAGTTCCGGTAAGAACTCTTGACGATATCAAAGGGCTGGATTTAAGAGCCTCCGGTGGTGCGGCCCAAATTCTGAAAGCCTGGGGAGCCAATCCTGTGGGGATGCCCATGCCGGCGACTGTTGAGGCTTTGCAAAAAGGGACGGTTAAAGGCCTTTTCTCTTCTCTGGAAGTCATGAAGGATTTTAAATTTGCTGAAAACTGCAAATATGTCACCATGACCGAAACAGTCCTCTATCCTTTTGCTGTTGTAATGAATAAAGCAAAATACAATTCTCTTCCCAAAAATGTGCAGAAAATCATGATGGATCTAAAAGAAGAACAGTCTCTCTGGACTGGAACATACATGGATGAACAGATCAAAAAAGCCATTGCCTGGTCAAAAGAAGCCAATGATGTTGAGTTTATCTCCCTTTCTGCCGGTGAAAAAGCCAAATGGGATGGCAAACTTGATTTTATCACTGAAAAATGGATTAAAGGGGCCAAAGAAAAAGGGCTTCCTGCGGAAGAAATTATCAAGGATATTAAAGCGTTTGCCCAATAATCCATTTGTCTAAATTATGTGTCCGGGGACAGATTTTAAAATCTGTCCCCATATCCCCAGGTTTCGGAGACTCCACATGGATCTTTTAATAAAAATCAATAAATTTTTGAATAAGCTGCTCACGCTGACCGGAGGTGCATTTCTTCTGGGCATGATTATTTTAACCTGTGCCAACATCTTTATCCGGCAATTCTATATCCCCATCAGAGGCACCTTTGAACTCATGGGATATGCCGGAGCTGTTGTAACAGCGTTTGCCCTTGGATATACCCAGTTTACCAACGGGCATATTTCCGTAGATGTCCTGGTCAATGCCTATCCCAAACCACTTAAACGGATCGTATCCATTATTAACCACGGAATTTGCTGCATCTTCTTTTCCATTGCTGCCTGGCATATTATTCAAAAAGCATTGACACTGAAAAATGCAGGTGAACTCTCCGAAACCTTGAGAATTATTTATTATCCCTTTACCTTTGCCGTGGCATTCGGTTGTTTTATTCTTGCCCTGGCGCTCTTTACAGATTTTTTAAAGGCCATTTTGCCGAAAAAGGAGACCTCCTGATGAGCCTTACCCTGATCGGCATTATCGGTATCTTTGTTTTACTGTTTATCCTTTTTGTCTTCGGGATCCCTGTCGGATTTTCCATGGGCATTGTAGGATTCTGCGGATTTTCCTATGTCATTTCTCTTACTGCAGGATTCAACATGCTGGCAACAGTCACATGGGATACCTTTGCCAAATACGGATTAACGGTGATCCCGCTGTTTATTTTTATGGGCCAGATTGCGTTTTATTCCGGAGTCAATGAAAAACTTTACGCTGCCGCATTTACATGGGTAGGTCATATCAGGGGCGGTATTGCCATGGCAACGATCCTGGCATGCTCGGCCTTTGCCGCCATCTGCGGTTCCAATGCAGCCACAGCAGCCACCATGACCACGGTTGCCCTGCCCCAGATGACCAAATACAAGTATGAACCCATGCTCAGCACTGGCGCTATTGCCTGTGGATCTACTCTGGGTGTGGTTATTCCGCCAAGTGTTGTCCTGATTATCATCGGCCTTTCCACGGAACAATCCATTGCCAAACTTTTCTACGGCGGTCTTGGTGCCGGCATCCTGCTTGCGTTGCTTTTGACGATAACGGTCTATGTCCTTTGCACCATCTATCCTGAATGGGGGCCTGTGGGAGAAAAAACCACGTTTAAAGAAAAAATAAAATCCCTGACTGGTGCCGTGGAAATGCTCATTCTTTTCCTGGTCGTCATGATCGGGCTCTATTTCGGACTGTTCACCCCGACAGAAGCCGGCGCCATTGGATCATTCTTTGCCGTTGTCATCGGCGTGGTTCAAAAAAATCTTTCCTGGAATGACTTTTATAATTCCATTTTTGATACCCTGAAAATATCCTGTATGGTTATTGTCATTATTACGGGTGCCATGATCTTCGGGCGGTTTTTAGCCATTACAAGAATCCCCTTTGACATTGCCACCTGGGTAGTCGCTCTTCCCTTTTCCAAACTGACCATCATGGCCATCATATTTTTAATTTATATCATTGGCGGAGCTGTAATGGATGCTTTGGCTCTGCTGCTTATTACGATTCCAATTTTCTTTCCTGTCATCGTAAAACTCGGGTATGACCCCTTATGGTTTGGCATCACCATTACTATTGTGACCACATTAGGGGCCGTGACCCCGCCTGTGGGGGCCACCACCTATGTGGTTGGCGGCATGGCAAAGGATGTCCCCCTTGAACAGGTATTTAAAGGTGTTGCCTATTTTCTGCCAGCTTATATTATTTGTATCATTTTAATGATGCTTTTTCCAAATGTGGTTCTGTTTTTACCGAACCTCTTATAATCGGGGTCAGGTTTAACCTATTAATACAATAAACCAAATCTGATCCCAAATAAAAAGGAGACACGACGTGCGGTTACCAAGGTTTGACTATTTAGAACCCGCTAATCTTGAAGAAACCCTTGACCTTCTATCCACCCACAGGGATGATGTAAAAATCCTTGCTGGGGGGACAGATCTTCTGGTCAGGATGAAAAAAGGACTGTTAAAGCCAAAAAAGCTTATCAGCCTCAAAGCCTTAGACGAACTATCCTATATTAAAGAAGAGAATGGCGTTATTAAAATCGGTTCTCGAACCTCATTATCAGATATAATCCATTCAAATCTGATTCAAAAAAAAGCTGAGGCTTTGTTTCAGGCATGTGAAAAAATCGGGGCCGTTACCATTCAGCATTGCCGGGGAACTATCGGGGGTAATATTCTCCAGGATAACCGGTGTCATCACTACAACCAGTCAGAGTTTCACCGGTCCGGGCGCCAGGCCTGTCATAAAGACGGTGGGAAAATCTGTTATGCAAGGGATGAAGCTGATCGGTGCAACTCCACCTGTCAGTCAGACGGCGCCACAGCCCTTATGGCCATAGGAGCCAACCTCACCCTGGCACAAAAAGGCGGAGAAAGAACCGTGGATCTTGACAACTTTTACACCACGGACGGTATTATGCCCTTTGCTATGGAATCCCATGAACTTTTAAAAGAAATCGCCATTCCCATTCAAGGCGCAAAAAGCGCTTATAAACGCCTTGCCTACCGGTCTGCCATTGATTACCCCATTGTCTGCGCCGGTGTTCTTTTAAAACCATCTGATACCGATAAAAATAAAATAGCGGACGCCAGAATTGTTGTCGGTGCCATGGGTAGAGCGCCCCTCTTCCTTGCCAAGGCGTCATCTTCTTTAAAAGGGAAAAACCTGACAGACAAAGATGCCTTTAAAAATGCTGCTGACATTTCAATGAACAGTGCAGCACCTTTTGCCGTTCATAATGTGGGCGCAACCCTTGAATACCGGTGTGACATGGTATTTGAGATGGTATTCCAGGCACTTGAACAGGCGGCTATAGCCGTAAAAAAATAAATGAATAACGGAGTTTACTTAAAATGGAAAAAATACAGATCACCCTGGATATAAATAATAAACCCTATGACGTCAGGGTCTATCCCAATGACACCCTTTTGGAAGTGTTGCGGGATGAACTTGACCTGACCGGATCAAAAGAGAGCTGCGGTGAAGGCGTTTGCGGGTCCTGCACCGTTCACATGGACGGCAAACCCGTCCGATCCTGCCTGACCTTAGCCCTGGAAGCAGTAGGATCAAAAATTAAAACCGTAGAAGGGCTTGCCAGCGGGGAGGATTTATCAGACCTTCAGCAGTCTTTTATTGATCACGGGGCTGTTCAGTGTGGATTCTGCACCCCGGGCATGCTCATGTCAGCTGATGCACTGCTGAATGTTAATCCCAGGCCCGATGAAAAAACCATTCGCAAGGCTCTTGCCGGAAACATCTGCCGGTGTACGGGATATGCAAAAATTGTTGAAGCAGTGGCCCATGCGGGCAACCCACAGGATCACTGCCCAGACTGTAAAACTGGTAGTAAAACTGTCAGCAAAACAAAGGAATAAAAAATGTCTGATTATACCATCATCGGGAAAAGGATGCCCAGGGTTGATTCCAGGGCCAAGGTTATGGGAAAGGCAAAGTTTACTGCTGATTTAAAACTGCCCGGCATGCTGGTGGGAAAAATTAAAAGAAGCCCCTATGCCCATGCCCGCATCCTAAATATTGATACGTCAAAGGCCGAGGCACTTCCCGGCGTCAAGTCGGTTGTCACAGGAAAAGATACCGAAGGCGTAAAATGGGGAGTATTTGCCTATACCCGGGACCAGGAATTTATTCAAACCCAAAAGGTCAGATATATAGGGGATGAAGTGGCAGGGGTGGCTGCTGTGGATGAAGAAACTGCCCTTAAAGCCCTTGATCTTATTGAGGTGGACTACGAGGAACTGCCCCCTGTATTTGATCCCATGGAAGCCATGGCATCACAAACCGAGCTCATCCACGAAGAGTTCCCCAACAATGTGAATGTCCATGTGAATATTGACACGGGGAATGTGGATGAAAACTTTGAAAAAGCCTATTATATCAGGGAAGACACCTATGTAGCACCGGAAGAATCCTATTTTCAGGCAGAACCCTACGCCATCGTAGCCCGATTTGACCATGAAGACTGCCTGGAAGTCTGGTGTCCCAATGGCGGGCCCCATATGAAATCCAAACCCTTATCCAATGCGTTCAAAATCCCTCTTCACAAGGTAAAAATCAAAAAAATTACCATAGGGGGTGCCTTCGGGGGACGGTCTGAAATCTGCCCGGTGGACTATATCTGCGCTCTTTTGGCCAAAAAAACAAACAAACCGGTTAAAATTGAATTCACAAGAGAAGAAAATACCATTGCCACCCGGCAGGGACATGCCATGATCACCACGCATAAAACAGGGGTGGACAAGGACGGAAAAGTCCTGGCAAGAGAAACCACCTGCTATATGGACGGGGGTGCCTATTCCAGTACCGGCCCTATTGCCACAAGTGTTCCCTTTCTTTCCATGGAGCAGGTCTACCGCATGGAAAGCGTTCGGTACAACGGATACAGGATATATACCAATAAGCCCATCAGAGGAATGATAAGAACCCACGGCCGGGGTTTTGCCTGCGGATTAGACACCCAGCTAGACATGATTGCAGATCATCTTGGTATTGATCCTGTGGAAATGAGATTAAGAAATTGCCGGAAGCCGGGTGAATATACCAGTACAAAATCCTATGTTGATTCCTGTGCTATGGATGAAACCATTCACAAGGCAGTTGAAAAATCCGGCTGGAAAGAAAAATGGGGAAAACTACCACCTTTCCACGGTATCGGCATTGGAACCAATTCTGTTCAGACCGGATTTCCCATGGGGATACGCGGTGGGTCTCAAAGTTTTATCAAATTCAACGAGGACGGGGAAGCAACGGTCATGTCAGGGGTTGTGGACAATGGTCAGGGCAATGACAATATGCTGGTCCAGATAGCCGCTGAAGAACTGGGACTTTTACCCGAAGACATTCATCTGGTATCTGCCGACACTGAAACCACGTCTTCTGATCCGGGATCATATTCCCAGGTTTCTACCTTTGTAGGCGGACATGCTGTCCAGATTGCTGCAAGAAACTGCAAGAAAAAACTCTTTGGGGTGGCTGCGAAAGTGCTCAAAGTAAAACCTGACACGCTTGCAGCCAAAAACCGTCTTATTTTTGTCAAAAATGATCCTGAAAAATCCATCCCTATTAAAAAAGTAGTAAGAATCAGCCTCTTGAATTTTACTTCCGTTAATGCCGAAGGGGGATACTGGCCCAAAGTAGATATGACACGTGAATGGGTTAAAAATCCCTATGGTCAGATGTGTGAGGCCTTTTCCTTCGGTACCACCATTGTTGAAGTCAAGGTAGACCCTGACACGGGCCAGGTTGAGGTATTAGAGGTAACCGCTGCCCAGGATGTGGGATATGGGTTAAACCCTCTGGTCCTTGAAGGCCAGTTTGAAGGCGCTCTTACCATGGGCGGACAGGGCGGTATGCTCACTGAATACCATGAATGGAAAGACGGCAGATGCCTCAATCCCACCATGCTGGATTACAAACTGCCCCTAGCCTGTGATATGCCCAAAATTAATAATATCATCGTGGAATCCATTGACCCAAAAGGACCTTATGGTGCCAAGGAAGCTGGCATGTCCATTGCCATGTCAGCCGCCCAGGGGTACAGTGCAGCCGTCAGCAATGCCATTGGTGTCTATATGGATTCCTTTCCGTTAACCCCGGATAAAATTCTTACCGCTATTAAAAAGAAAAAACAACAGTCTGAAAAAAAATAAGGCTAACCTTATTAATGAAGAATAACCAGGATAAACATAAATGAAGAAGATCAAAGTTGAAGATGCAGTTGGAACGGTTCTCGCCCACGATATGACACGGATTATCCGGGGAAAATTCAAAGGAGTTGGATTTAAAAAAGGATATATTGTACAAAAAAAAGATATCCCGGAACTCTTGAAAATCGGGAAGCAAACTCTTTATGTCCTTGATCTGGGGAAAGATCAACTCCATGAAGATGATGCGGCAAAAAGAATATCAAGGGCTATTTCAGATCATGATCTTGAATTTTCAGACCCCAGGGAAGGTAAAATTAATATCAGCACTCCATATGCCGGGCTGCTAAAAATTGATGTGGACGCCCTGCTCCAGGTCAATAAGATGGAAAGCATTATAGTGGCCACATTAAAAAATAATTTCCCCTGCAAAAAAGGAGAGATTATTGCTGCCACACGAATTATTCCTTTAACCATTCCGGCAAAAAATATCGACGCCCTTGAACTGCTGACAAAAAAAACAGGAACCCTCCTTTCGGTTAAACCTTATAGATCCCTGAAAGTCGGTGCGGTGGTAACCGGTTCTGAAGTTTTTAACGGCCTGATCACAGATGATTTCGGCCCGTCCGTGGGGAAAAAAATTACAGATGCAAACTGCACACTCATCAAAAAAATCCTTGTGCCGGATGATGAAAAAGCCATTTCCGCTGCCATCCTGGAATTGAAAAAATTGGGGTGTGAACTGATCATTACCACAGGAGGACTTTCCGTTGACCCGGATGATGTCACCCGTCAAGGAGTTATCAGAACAGGTGCCAAGGTCACATTTTACGGCAGCCCTGTTCTTCCCGGCGCCATGCT
>JAFCZY010000009.1 GCA_019314105.1 Deltaproteobacteria bacterium | reverse complement strand
ATTGGAAGTTCTTGGCCCCCTGCCCCCGGACACTGTTTTTTACCAGGCTGTGAAGGGAAAGTATGATGCAGTCGTTTGCATGTACCATGACCAGGGTCTTATTCCGTTCAAACTTATCCATTTTAAAGACGGCGTAAACACAACAATTGGCCTTCCCATTATCAGGACATCAGTGGATCACGGTACCGCCTATGACATTGCCTGGCAGGGAATTGCAGATGCTTCAAGTCTCACAGAAGCCATTAAAATGGCAGCCTTTCAGGCCAACAATAAAATGCTTCAAAATAACTAAACCAGAATAACCATAAGACCAATAAATGGATACAGATAAAATTATCATTGAAGGGGCCCGGGAACACAATCTTAAAAATATTAATGTTGAAATACCCAAGAACAGTTTAACAGTTATTACAGGGCTTTCCGGTTCAGGAAAATCCACTCTGGCATTTGACACACTCTATGCCGAAGGCCGGCGAAGATATGTTGAATCCCTTTCAACCTATGCCAGACAATTTTTAGGACAGATGGACAAACCCGATGTAGATGCTATTATCGGTCTTAGTCCTGCCATCTCCATTGAACAAAAACCTGCCAGCCATAATCCCAGATCAACGGTTGGCACCGTCACAGAAATTTATGATTATCTACGGCTGTTATTTGCAAGAATCGGTAAATCTTATTGCTATAAGTGTGGGTTACCCATTTCTTCCATGTCCATTGATCAAATCACTGATCGGGTGATGGACCTTGATAAAAAATCAAAAATTGTGATTTTAGCGCCCTTAGTCAGCGGACAAAAAGGATCCCATGAAAAACTGTTTTTAAAAATAAAAAAAGATGGCTTTGCCAGGGTCAGAGTTGACCATAAAATCTATTTGATTGATGATCTTCCGAAACTTTCCAAAAATAAAAAACATACCATTGATGCTGTTGTCGATCGACTGATCATTAAAGAGGGAATTGAAAATCGCCTGGCAGATTCCCTGGAGCTTGCACTTTCATTGTCGGAAAGACTTGTAACCATCCTTGACCTGACCCGAAATGAGGAAACCCTTTTCAGTGAAAAAGCCTCCTGTGTGAAATGCGGAATCAGTTATCCTGAATTCACGCCAGCTTCTTTCTCTTTTAACTCACCTCAAGGGGCCTGCCCCAAATGTGACGGCTTAGGGTCTGTCACACAATTTGATCCAGATTTAATTGTTCCGGATCATGACATCTCTTTAAGACAAGGTGCGATAATCCCTTGGGAAAACAGGGATTCCGTTCAATTCATGGAATTTCTTGATGCCCTGGTGACCCATTATAAAGAAGATATTTATAAACCTTTCAAAAATCTATCCCCTGAATTTCAACAGGCCTTATTATATGGATCAAACAAAGAAAAAATACCATTTTATACTGAAAAAATGGGGAAAAAAATTATATATCAAAAATCGTTTGAAGGGGTGATTCCAAATCTGAAAAGACGGTATCTTGAAACAAACTCCACCTATATGCGAGAAGACATAAAAAAATATTTAAATTTTAGACCCTGCGCTATTTGTAATGGCACAAGACTCAACAAAGCATCCGGGTCTGTTAAGGTCGGGGATAAAACTATCTGGGAAATTACGTCTCTTTCCATACAGCATTCAATTGAGTATATGTCATCTTTAAATCTTAAAGATAAAGATAAAATTATTGCGGAAAGAATTATTAAAGAGCTGAAAGAACGGTTAAGTTTCTTACAGAATGTTGGCCTTGAATACCTTACCCTTGGCCGATCTGCCGCGACTTTATCTGGAGGAGAAAGCCAGAGAATTCGACTTGCCACCCAAATCGGCTCTAAACTGACAGGGGTTCTTTATGTACTGGATGAGCCCAGTATCGGGCTTCACCAAAAAGACAATGCGCGGTTATTAACCACCTTAATGAATCTTCGAGATCTTGGCAATACCGTCGTGGTGGTTGAGCATGATGAAGAAACCATTCTTTCTTCCGATTATGTAATTGATATTGGTCCTGCCGCAGGCGTAAACGGTGGACAAGTTGTTTTTTCAGGCCCCCCTGAAGCACTTATAAACTGTGAGACCTCATTGACCGGTCTTTATCTGTCCGGTAAAAAAAGCATCCCAATCCCCCAAAAAAGAAGAAAAAATACAGGCAAATCATTAACTATTTATCAGGCAAATTCAAATAATCTTAACCATATTGATGTGTCATTTCCCCTGGAATGTTTTGTCTGTGTAACCGGGGTTTCCGGATCAGGGAAATCAACCCTTGTTTTATCCACGCTTTATCAGATTCTTGCAAACCGGATCAACCGTTCCAGGAAAACAACCGGTAAGTTTAAAGACATCACAGGGCTTGAATATCTTGATAAAGTGATTCATATCGATCAATCTCCCATTGGAAAAACACCCCGAAGCAACCCGGGTACCTATACCCAGGTATTTAATCATATCAGAGAATTATTTTCTAAAACCCGTGAATCAAAAGCAAGGGGGTATAAACCCGGCCGATTCAGCTTTAATGTGAAGGGCGGTAGATGTGAAGCCTGCGCTGGTGATGGTATTATTAAAATTGAAATGCATTTTCTACCCGATGTCTATGTGACCTGTGATGTCTGCAAGGGAAAGCGGTACAACAGGGAAACTCTGGATATCAAATATAAAGATAAAAACATTGCCCAGGTTTTAGACATGACCATCAATCAATCCATTCGATTTTTTGAAAATATTTCATCTATCAAAACCAAACTTACCACCCTCATAGAAGTTGGGCTCGGCTATATAAAGCTGGGACAGGCTGCCACAACCTTGTCCGGAGGAGAAGCCCAAAGAATAAAACTGGCAAAAGAATTATCAAAAAAAGGGACCGGGAAAACCATCTATATCCTGGATGAACCCACCACAGGCCTCCATTCAGACGATATTAAAAAATTGTTATTTGTTCTGGATAAACTGGTTGATTCAAAGAATACAGTGGTCGTCATAGAACACAATCTTGATGTCATCAAATGCGCAGATCACATCATCGACCTTGGACCTGAAGGCGGAGACAAGGGTGGAAAAATTGTTGCTGTGGGGACACCAGAAGAAATTGCTGAAAATAAAAAATCATACACAGGCTATTATCTAAAAAAAGTCCTAAATAAATAAGTTAAGGAACCACTGCACATTATTGTCCTGAAACCCCTGTGAATTCTTATTCAATGATGCAGACATCTGAGTCACAGGGACAGGTCCCGTCAACCTCACAGGCATATGCAATTCTTGATGCCTGATCGAACAGGGTCTTTTTAATCGGCTTAAACAAAAAAGATACCATATTTTTTTTTACACTTTCTTTATCAAGTAAATTTTCAAGCCCGGTAGCCATTACTTTTCCTGAATTCCCGTCAAGGATCTCAGCCTCCTCTCCATTAGTGACAACAACAATTGGGATCTGGTAAGGTTTAAGTATTCTTGATATTGCCAGGGTAGAAAGTCTCCTGGTGACAAGGGATCCTGGTGCATATTTTATCATTGCAATGGTTTTTCCCTGATATGTGACAAGAAAATCAACTTTTATGGCAGCCCTTTTATGTCCCGCAACAACTTCAAGGGTGATATTACTTTTAATATCTTTTTTTTCAAATCTGCCGTCTATTACAAGATTTTTTGCAATTTTTTGCCGATATCTTTCATCAAGCGTGTCTGCTAAAACAGAACCGGTCAAAAAATCATTGAGTTTTCCGAGAACCAAATGATGGAGATTAGATTTATTTTCCATTTATGTTATCACTCCGGCTTAAACTTAGTGAAGCCAATTTGTAAATATCACAAGTCTTTAAAACTTTTTTACTATTTCAATGTTAAGGATTCTGAAAGAAATTACAAGTTTAAGCTGAAAAAAGTGAACTGTAAAATTCTTTTTTTATGGCAATTACAGGGTTAGCTATTTGAAGTTTTAAGCAATAATGGTATATTAATTCGTTTAAAAAAAGCAGGGGTGGAATTTATGAAAACAATCTACAAAGAATATAGGGTTGATAAAACCAAGATCGGATTTATCCGGTTTATTTTTGAGGGCCATGAGGGTGTGGCAATTGCAACAACTCTGGACCCCCAGAAGGGGCATATCCGGCTTGCCATCGCACCGGATCGAACAGAAACAGCTCAAATGATCGTTAAGAATTTAAAAAAGGATTTTATGTTTAATGAAGTATAATGGATATGCCTATATATATACGATTGGCTGTCAGATGAATGTATACGATTCTGAGAAACTGGCCTTAATTTTAAATTCTTACGGGTTTAAAAAAACCAATGATATGGATAAAGCTGACATTGTTGTCTGCAATACCTGTTCGATTCGACACAAAGCAGAAGAAAAAGCATTTAGTTTTCTAGGCAGATTTGCCAAAATTAAAAAAAAGAATCCTCATTTGATCACAGTCATGGCAGGATGTGTGGCCCAGCAGGAGGGTGAAAAAGCATTTGAGCGTATTCCGCATCTTGATATTGTTTTGGGCACCCAGGCATTTTCAAGGTTTGGTCAGCATATTGATGCGATAAAATCCGGTGTCCAACGAGTGGTGGATACAAAGGACTGCCAAATGATTTATGAAGCCATGCCGGATGCATCCTGTTTTGATGAAAATAAAATATCCGGATTTGTCACCATTATGCAGGGATGTGATAATTATTGCACTTATTGTGTGGTGCCCTATGTCCGTGGCAGAGAAAGAAGTCGTAAACCGGAAAGCATTATGGAGGAGATCTCTTTACTTGCCACGTCAGGTGTCAAGGAGATAACCCTTTTAGGGCAGAACGTAAATTCCTATGGCCAGAAAGAAGCTCAAATGTCTTTCCCAGAGCTTTTGGCAAGGATAAATAAAATAGACGGAATCCATCGGATACGATTTGCCACGTCCCACCCAAAAGATCTTTCCATAAATTTAATTTATGCTATCCGGGATCTTGATAAGGTTTGCAACCATCTGCACTTGCCGGTACAGTCCGGGTCAAATAAAATTCTTAAAAAAATGAACCGGGGATACACACGGGAAGAATATATTGACAGAATTCTTACCTTAAAAAAGGAATGCCCTAATATTGCGCTTTCAACGGATATCATTGTAGGATTCCCATCGGAGACCGATAATGATTTTAACGATACAATGAATCTTTTACGTGAAATTGAATTTGATTCCATATTTGCTTTTGCCTATTCTGATCGATCATCCGCACCTGCGGCCAAATTTTCCGACCAGATAGATGAAAAAGAAAAACGGGAAAGGTTAAATAATCTTTTACAATTACAGGAACAGTATACTGAAAAAAAGAACAAAGAACTGATCGGGGAAACTTTTAAAGTTCTTGTTGAAGGTAAAAGCATAAAAAAACGGGGTGGGTTTGAGCAAACCCATAAAAATATGGAACAGATGACCGGAAGGACCGAGTCCAATAAAATCGTGCATTTTCCATCCGAACATGTCAATATAGGCGATATAATCAAGATTAAAATTAAAAACGCATATCGCCATTCATTATGGGGTCATCCTGTGGGAGTTTGAGAAAAAATGAAAAAAAAAGCAGTAAAAATCGGACAAAATACCCTCTGTCCATGTGGAAGTGGAAAAAAATATAAAAATTGTTGCCGAAATAAAAAAATGGAAGTCAGCATAAAGGAAGAATACAAACGAAGATATGATATCTATTTAAAAGAGCCCCGCCAAATCAAAGGCATCCAAAAAAGCGGAGAGCTTTTAATGTCAATTCTCAACCAGGTTGAGAAAATGATTAAGCCTGGGCTCAAAACAGAAGATATTAATACCTTTGTCCATGAAAAAACCATTAAGGCCGGAGCGATTCCAGCACCCTTGAATTACAGGGGCTTCCCTAAAAGTGTCTGTGTCTCGATCAATGACGTCATCTGTCACGGCATACCCGGCGACCGTATTTTAAAAGATGGCGATATTGTCAATGTAGATATCACCCCCATACTTGACGGATATTATGCAGATGCCAGCAAAACTTTTTTTGTGGGGACGCCGACGGAACAGGGAAAAAAAATTGTCAGTGTAGCTGCCGAATCCTTAAAAAGGGGGATTGAAACAATAGCTCCCGGTGCAACCTTGGGAGATATCGGTTTTGCCATTCAAAACTATGCAGAATCTTGCGGTTGTTCCGTGGTCCGGGAATTTGTCGGTCATGGAGTGGGCATCGATTTTCATGAACAGCCCCAAATTCTTCATTTCGGAACCAAGGGAAAAGGCATATCACTTGTTCCCGGTATGGTGTTTACCATTGAGCCCATGATTAATCTGGGGAGAAAAGACCTGCATGTCCTTGAAGACCGGTGGACCGCTGTCACCGATGATGGATCTTTGTCCGCACAGTTTGAACAAACACTGCTTGTAACTGAAAATGGATGGGAAAGCCTGACACCCTATGAACTTTAAAAGTGTAGGAATTATTTTTGGTTTTCCGCGAAAACAAAAAGCCTCTGGACGATATCCTGTCCAGAGGCTTTAATTTTTCAAGTCACCAAGATGACTCTTTAAAACAAATAAAACGGTTAACTATAACACGGTTACATTTGTTGCTGCAGGACCTTTCTGTCCATCTTCGATGTCAAATGAAACGCGGTCTCCTTCATTCAGGGATTTAAAACCTGTTGAATTGATACCTGAGTGATGCACAAATACATCTTTTCCTTCTTCCTGTTCGATAAATCCAAAACCTTTTGTGTCATTAAACCATTTTACAATACCATTAGCCATGTTGGCAGTCTCCTGTAATAAAAATAAAAAATACTAGTTTCTAACTTTAAGGGAAATACCATTTTTTTTGTTGGATTGTTCTCCTTTAGAATGAAACCTTTGCGCTTTACATAAAGCAGCGCGAATTTTGTTATACTATACCCATAACAAAAAAAGTCAAGCACTAAATGAATTAAAATTTTAAATTCACAACATTTTCATGGGATCTATTGCTGCATTCTCCTTTGGTAATCTTGCGCCGATCAGGCCTTGGCAGTTGTCAGGATAAACCCACAAAGAGGCGCCCCATGACATAGATTACTTTCGGTCAAAAAAGAGGGCTTAAAGCTGTTAATCATCCGCAACGGAAAGAGACTCCTTTTCCCCGTCAGGATTTTTCTTTTTCTCCAGCTTGCGTTGCCTTTTTTCCTCTTTCTTCTTTTTTTTTGCCAATTCTTTCTGGCGTTTTTCAAATGAATAGTTTGGTTTGAACAAAATTAAATCCTTATTAATATTTCATGATTGTCATAAAAAACACTACAGTTAAAAAAAAATCCTGTAGAGTGCAGGGTCTTTGAAATTGTCAATATCAAAATCACCGGTTCAGCAACCCGGATAATTGTTGTTCTGCAGTCTTCATCAGGGTATCAAACAGGTCTTTTACAGTGGGAATATCATGGATCAGGCCAATTCCCTGACCACAGGAAATCACCCCTACATCCGTTTTCCCGTCATTGAACATCACTCTTGCCTTATCGCCTGTAACTATGGAAATCACTTCATCAAAACTGCCGCTATTTTGTTCAATTTCAAAACATTTTTGAGCGGCTGCATTGTTCCAGACCCTGTGGGTCGCACCGATAGACCGCATGATGAGCATGGTATCCAGCTCAGATGCATCAAACAGGGCCTGTTTTAACTTGTCATGAATGGGACATTCTTTGGTCAATAACAGACGGGTTCCCATTATCACTGCCTCGGCGCCAAGGCTGAGAAGTGCTGCAATTCCCCTGCCATCTGAAACGCCGCCGCCGCCGATCACCGGAAGCTTGACCGCATCTACAACGCTTGGAACCAGAACCAGGGTTCCGATATCCAGCTTGCCTGTGGCACCTCCGTTTTCATATCCCACCACAGTGACAATATCTGCTCCCATTTTTTCCACTTTTATAGCATACCGGATTCCCACACATTTATGGATCCAGATCATGCCAGCATCCTTGAACCGTCTGCATAACTCTTCGGGTGCGGAATGCCCGGAGGTTTCAACAATCTTAACCCCTTTTTCAATCAAAATATCCAGATAATCATTGTTATCAATGGGCCGCATGGAAGGAAAAAGATTGAGGTTCACTGCAAACGGCTTGTCCGTCAGTTGTTTGAGCCTGTCAATGGCCCGGGCAAACTCCTCTTTTGTCTGATAAATGGCCGATGCCAGGATACCAAGCCCGCCGGCATTGGATATGGCTGCGACAAAATCAGCCTTTGAAATAGACATCATGGCACCGCCGATGATGGGGTATTTTATGCCAAGTAGTCGTGTAACACTGGTTTGTAACATGGTTCTCCTTTCCAAACTAATTCATCGGTGTAAAGGTAAGGCTGTACGGGGTGATTAATTTTACAGGATCATATGACATTTTAGCCTGGCGAAGGCCTTTAATCCCAAGGTCCTGCTCCCGGTTCAGGTATTGACATTTATCTTTAAGATATTTTGCTGTCTCATGGTTGATCACCTGAGCCGCCCCTTTAAAATCCATATCAGACTTCTCAAACTGAATATCATAGGTTGAAGGGTTCAACTTACTGAAAACAGAAAAAGCAACCATCTTGTTCCCCACCGTTATCACAAGCCCCTCCAGCCCCAATTCCTCAAAATGATCAAATGATGTCTTTATGGCCCCAAACTCCTGATCAAGAGTTTGGGATCTTTTTTTACGCCTGTTCAATTGGTTCAGTGCCAGCCCCAGGGCTTTTTGCCGGTACTCCCCCTTTAACAAGTGTACTTCAAAATCAGAATTACCTCGTTTGAATTGTGAAATCAGATTCTTTTTTTTATGAAGTTTTATCCCGGTAAGGTCACACAGACTGTCAACATCGTAAATATATTCTGAATAATCCCGTTCTTCTTTGACGATATAATAATTTCCAATTTCACGAAATTTTTTTAAATAATCTGGCGTGACAAGACTAATTTCAGGCGTAAGACCCACATTTTTCAAATTTAATGATAAAATGACAAGTTCTTCAGGACAAAAGTCTTCACCCAAAGGCATAAACGCACAGTCAGAAATCGCGTCATAAACCAAAAGCCGTTCCTGGTACAGGGTCCATGACAGTTTGTAAGCATCCTGCCAGGCATAAAGATTTGAAAAATTATACTCACACGAAAAGGGCTTAAACGTATCAATATATGTTTGAAAGAGCTCCCGGTTTTTTAATAAAAATCGATTAAATTTTGGAAATTTTATTTTTTGCGGTTCCTGTAAAACCGCTCCTGCCGTAACCATTTTATCAGCCCTTATATTTTAACGGAATGTGATTTTTAAGGGGTTCAAAACCAAGTTCCTCATAAAAGGAAGATGTTCCCGGTTGAGCAACAAGCCCGATCCAGTCAACATTATTTTCCTTTAATTTTTCTATTAATGTTTGAATGATTTTTTTACCAATCCCTTTGCCCCTGAATTCCTTTAACACCGTAACATCCTGAATATAAGCATCACTTGCAAGATCGGAAAGGGCCCGCCCTATTCCAATAAGCTTTTTTCCCCAAAAAGCCCCCACAAAAAGAGCTGAATCTTTCACAATATCATTTAAAAATTCAGGGTGGCTGTCATAGGAAGACGTCCACCATCCAGCTTCCTTGTAGAGAAGGGTCAACTCCTTCATTGAAGCGGATTTAATGGGTTCTATGACAAGGTGCGTTAAAGGGCCTTCTGACATTTTTAAACACTTTTCTTTGATGTTATGGATTCAAACATCTTCTGGGCAAAATAGGGCAAAACAAAAGAAGCTTCATGTATTTCAGGACAATAATATTTTAATTGTTTCTGGAAATCTTCAGAAATGATCCGACACGGCTTTTTTAGTTCCGGCCCCAGAGATCCTAAACAAATACCAAGATGCCCACCTGGATACGTGGGTACCAGAAAATACGAATAGGCCTGAACCGGAAACAGATCTTTTGTAATCTTCACAAGATTGGCAACGCACTCCTTATGAAGAAAAAAAGATTCGCCCTGGGTGGCAATAACACCGTTTTTCCAGAGGGCCGCTTTTAATCCTTCGTAAAACGGCCGTTCAAACAAAACTTCACCAGGACCGATGGGGTCCGAGGAATCCACAATTATCACGTCATACTTACTCTTATGTTCCTGAACCCATACATTACCATCAACAATATGAACATTAACCCTGGAATCATTAAATCCGCAGGCAAGATCAGGCAAAAACTCTTTGGATACTTTGACAACATCTTCATCGATTTCACAAAAATCAATATGTTTTACACAATCATGACGGCCAACCTCTCTTAATATCCCCCCATCTCCTCCACCAACAACCAGAACATTTTCAGGGTTGGGATGTGCAAACAGAGGAACATGAGCCAGCATTTCCTGGTAGGCGAATTCGTCTGACTGAGTCAACTGAATAATGCCATCCAGCACCAGCATTTTCCCATGATTTTTGGTCTGGTACATGTCGATCTGCTGGAATTTACTTTTTTTGCTGTAAAGAACTTCTTCTATTTCAAGAGACAAAGATATTCCGGGCCACATGGGACAAATTTCCGAAAACCAACCGTCATTTATTTTACTATAATTTTTCATCTTTAATTTATTGTCTTACCGCCATCTGCATTTTATAATGATCCCCTTTGAAAAACGACATAGCAAATTCTGCAACCTCACGGGGTTCATAAAACTTACAACTGAACACATCTAAATAAACCGTATTTAAGGCATTGGCAAAATGGCCTGAAATCAAAGAGGTTTCAATAAATTGCGTCATGCTGAATCCTTCGACCTTTTCATCTTCTCCAAAATGGACGACCTGGCATTCTCCAAACCGCTTCATATCGATCAGATCACACAGTTCATAGACAAATCGTTCAATGCGTTTGGCATTCCTGATAATTTTCGGGTCGCTTTTATAAATATCAATAGAGGTTAAAACCCCCCATGGATTTTTTCTTTCATACTCTTTTTTCCAGGAGATCGGATAGATTTTTGAATTTTTAATAATCTCACCGACTTTTTTTTGCTCAAACGATTTGGCAATAATTCCTCGGTTTTGATCGGAAGATATGACAACATTTTCAGATCCAAAAGAATCTTTCATGGAATTGATGGCAATTTCCAGGTCTATATTGTCTCCGCAAGTAAATATATCGACGGCAGCATAATCATATTCCGGCCATGCATGGACTGTAAAATGTGATTCGGCTATCACAACGACACCACTGATTCCCTGGGGCTTGAATTCATGAAACGAAGAGCTGATAATCGTTGCACCACTCTCTTTTGCAGCTTTCAACAACGATGTTTCAACCCGGTCTTTGTCTAATAAGAGGTTTGCCCCGCATTCATAATACTCAATCGTCAGTTGTCTTCCCAGGGCAAAACAGGCATCCTGTTTAGAATCACCAACAAATTTAATATTTTTACCAAGCATTAATGCTTTCTCCGCTAATGAATAAAAAAATATCTGGCACATCCTGCTATCCTGCAAGACCAAAAAAAATGTTGCTCCTAATGATAAGACCTAAACAATGAATGATCAAGGGCAACAAATGATGTAAAATTTTAAATCAATATATTTCCATTATTGAGTTAAATCTATCAAACTCGGTATCTATCGGCAGGTTCCTTTCTTTT
Source organism: Deltaproteobacteria bacterium (assembly GCA_019314105.1). Taxonomy (GTDB): domain Bacteria; phylum Desulfobacterota; class Desulfobacteria; order Desulfobacterales; family Desulfobacteraceae; genus Desulfobacula. The sequence continues at coordinate 2,720 of JAFCZY010000009.1, read as the reverse complement.
AAATTGTTTATCATACTCGGGACATTAAATCTTACGTATGGATTTGCCTTTAATTCATCATCCAAAGTCGACACAATTAACCCGAAATTATATTTTTTAAGATATTCCTCAATATACGGGTTCTCTTTTTCAATAATTTTTGCCATTTTCATGGAGTCGATCACATAATCGTGTCCGCCATAAACTTTGGTATTTTTCGATAAAGAAATCAGCCGTTTCAAGGATTGAAAAAAAGCATTCAGATCCCCTGAAAAACAATTGCCGATGGTTCCGTTAAACAAGGTATCGCCGGTTACTAAAAAATCATTCGCCTTGAATGTCACCGAATCTTCCGTGTGACCGGGGGTGTGAAACACCTCCAAAATTTCATGATCCAATGGTAGGGTTTGATCGGATTTGATTTTTCTGCAATCAATAAATTCTGCTGTCGTTTTTTTAAGCAACTCCTCATTACCAGAAGTATGATCATAATGGGAATGGGTGTTGGTGATATATTTAATATCAATATGGTTCTTTTCAGCAAACACCAATACCGCTTCCACATCCCCTGCATCAATGGCAATACCTTCTCTTGTCGAGTATACCAGATATCCAAGATTGTCGGTTGAATATCTAAATTGCTGAATAAACATGGTTTCAGCTTAATAGTTCTGACACTTTTTCTACAAGCTTTTGCGCATCAAACGGCTTTCCAAAAACAGCCGCTGCCTTTGGAATTGAATACTTCGTGCTTGACAAACCGCTGACAACAATCACCGGTGTATTAAATCCCTTTGATTTGCTGATTTTTCTAAAAAATCTGGGTCCCCATTCTTCAGGCATTTCAAGATCAAGTGTGATCAAATCCGGTTTTTCAGCTTCATATACATCAACCGCTTTTTTGCCATCTACTGCAATACAGGTGTCATACCCATTATCCGTAAAAAGTGTGTCCAGATATTTTGTTATGGCAGGATCATCATCCACGATCATAATTTTTTTGCTCATCACATCCCTCCTTACTCTTTAATATGGCATTCACCACAAAGTACCGGTCCCTTGTTTTCCTCAAAATGGCAGGTTTTACATCGTTTATGATATGCAACCTCCAAAGGAATTGAATTTTCCGGAGTTTTCTTTAAAAAATGACATTCTGAACAAAGAGAATCTTCGCTGGATTCATCCGTAACCAGATTTTTATCTTCATACACATGATGACAAACCGCACAATCTTCTATTCCCGCCATTTCATTATGGCCGTCATGTTCAAATACCGCACCTGGCCTATGGGGCTTTTCAAATACTGAAGGATCCAATCTTTCTACTTCAATATCGGAAAATGCAACGACGGCTGTCAACAAAAACAGTATGAAACCCATAAAAATAATTTTATGTTTCATTTCAATTCTCCTGGCTCTCCGGGGTTAAAAATTTTCTTTTCCATGGTTTCATAAATAATATCCCCTAAAAACTTTACTTCCATGTTCAGATCATAATATTCAACAATATCTTCAAGTCCGCTATGACAATTATGACAGGGGGCAATCAAAACCTCTGCACCGGTTGCCTTTAATTGTTCCGCTTTTCTCCTGTTGTTCACCATCCGTTCCCCTTTATAGGGAGGGCCACAATTAATCACACCGCCGCCGGCACCACAGCAAAAATTATGTTCCCGGTTCGGTGTCATTTCAATGAAGTTTTCACACAGCATATGGGTTACTTCTCTTGCCATATCATGAAGCCCTCTTCCCCTGGAAATATTACAAGGATCATGGAGCGTAACGGTTTTCGTAAATTTTTTGGCAATCTTTATCCGACCGGAAGTCAGTAATTCATGATAGAATTCCACTGCATGCACCACCTCAAACGGCGGAATTGCCCAACCGATCCAGCGATTCCCCACATCATACGTTGATCGGAACGCATGACCACACTCTCCCATGACAATGCGTTTCACTTTCAGTTTTGCCGCTGTCTCATAAAAGGCTCTGGCAATGCGGCCGGAAATTTCATTGTCACCGGTAAACATGGCCATATTACTATTGTCCCACCCCGGACTTGAGGGCATGGTCCAGTTAATTCCAGCCGCATGCATAATAGTGGCCGCCTGATATAACAACCCTGCCTGAAATTTGGGTTCCGGTGCGATCACCGAATACATGACATCCGCCCCTTCTTTATCCAGCGGAATCCTTAAATTTTCAAATTCTTCTCTTGCATCTTCTTCCTGCCATTGAAGGGTATCAATCCATTCATCTTCCTTTACCCACATCTGATTCATGGTAGCAGAATGGCTGTTTACTGTATCCTGAATATACAAAGGCGTGATCTCAAGCTTATGGCAAATTCTTCGCACCATCAGCATCAAATAGGCAATATCAATACCAAAGGGGCAGTACATGGCGCACCGCTTACAGACATTACATTCTGTATGGGCGATATGTACAGCTCTTCTAAGAAACTCTATTGAGACCTCTCCTTTTTTATCCAACATTTCCCATATGGTCTGTTTTACCTTTCCTGCCGGAGAATAAGTCGGGTCACGATCATTTGAAAGGAAATACAAACAGGCGTCCGCACAGAGACCGCAGTGCATGCAGGTTTCAACATAGGCTTTAAATCTGGGTCCAGTCTCATTTTGAAACACCTGGTTAATGGTATTTTTTATTCTTTCGGGTGTCAGTTTGGCCAAGCCTGCTTCAACCGCTTCATCTGTATTTTTTTCTTTCACAATACTTGAT
>JAFCZY010000473.1 GCA_019314105.1 Deltaproteobacteria bacterium | reverse complement strand
CTGGAAATTGTTGGGGTGAGCAGTCTGCCCCTGCCTCAACTGGTAGATGAACTATTGGATAAACATTTATTTTTTTTATAATATACGAGGAGTGAAAGTGTGATGTGCGAAGCAAATGCATATTTAGTTGAAACTGACAGCAAGTCTGGTGAACCGAATGAAACATTGTTAATGGAAGCTGTTGATAAGGTCGAACCGGATGAAGACGGTATCCTTCTTATTTCTATCTTTGGTGAGCAAAAATTTATCAAAGGCCATATCCACGCATTATCACTGGTGGATCATAAGGTATATATTAAACAGAGTGGTGAGTAGTGCGGTCAATTTTCGGGGGTAATTTTGGTGAAATACATTTGTTTATCAATTAGCTTTTTCACCTTTCGTTCACTTATCTTATCCTGCGGCCCCACCTCTCCAAATAATAAAGGTGATGTGGGGTTGTGTTTTTCAAAATTTTTAAGAACTATATCTCTATTGTAATTTGCGTAGCAGTATAAACAACCATGCTTACAAGTGTTGTATGCTCCAATATCTATACTGGTTACACAACCACAGGCTTCACGTTGATTTTTATCCTTCTCTATTCTTATTTTTCCTCGGCAAAGTTCTTCAACCAGTTCATCATCAATGCACTTTCCATGGGTAATACCAATTGAAGATAATTCGATTTCTTCCGAACAGGTTTCTATGGCTAAATCATACTTTCCAGCTATAGATTTCATCGCTTCTGCAAGTTGCATTTATTTGTGTGTCTATGAAGTTTTGATGCAAGATATTCAAAATATTTTATGTGGTAGCCTATGGTAATTTTTTCAGTAAGTAAAATCGGATCATAGCGCCATATAACTCTGTTTTTCCCTATTCTTTCAGATAGATTTATAAATGTATCAATAATGCCTTTTTTTAATGGGACATTAGGTTCAATCTTTTGATCATAGGAATTAAGTGTAAATTGGAAATAGTATGCAATGCCGAGATCATCAATGATTTTTAAATCTGGAATTATTTTTTTGGGATTTTTTGTCCAGAATACAATGCAATCCACAACATCTGGTTTAAGTGAAATTTTACTGATTTGTTTAGGGTTTATTGGATTTTTTACATAAACAAAGCCTTCTTTAACCCTATTATAAAACCATTCACTATAAAATGCTGGGATATCTGTTCTACGACTTGCACTTATGATCATAATATTTCAAGGTATATATTAAATAATCAATGCTATTGGCTTAAGAGACTTGATGATGAACCACCATAAAGGTCATGAAGTTTTTTTTATTTTCTTCATGACCTTTATGGTAAAAACAGGTTTACCAGCCCAGGGTCAGGTAATCGTGCATTGAGGTGGCTGCAGCTCGACCCGCACCCATGGCAAGGATGACGGTTGCAGCACCGGTTACAATGTCGCCACCTGCCCAGACACCTCTTTTGGATGTTTTTCCGGTTTCAGGGTTGGCCACAATATTGCCCCATCGGTTCAGGGCAAGGCCCGGAGTTGAGTTTGTCAGTAAAGGATTGGCATTGGATCCTACAGATACAACCACAAGATCGCAGTCAAATTTGTATTCAGAGCCTTCAATGGGGATGGGTCGCCGCCGACCTGAATCATCCGGTTCACCCAGTTCCATTTTAAGGCATTCCATTCCTGTCAGGCGACCATTCTCATCCCCAAAGAACTGGGTGGGATTGGTCAAAAGGACAAATTCAATTCCCTCTTGTTCTGCATGATGGAGTTCTTCTGCCCTTGCCGGCATTTCATCACGGGATCTTCTATAGACAATTTTTACAGAGTCTGCGCCAAGCCTCATGGCTGTTCGGGCCGAGTCCATGGCAACATTACCGGCACCTAAGACAACCACGTTTTTACCCCGTGCAATGGGCGTGTCATATTCAGGAAAGAGATATCCTTTCATCAGGTTGGTACGGGTCAGATATTCGTTCGCTGAATAGATGCCAATCATGTTTTCCCCTGCAAGGTTCATAAATCTTGGCAGGCCTGCTCCCACGCCGATATAGGCCGC
>JAFCZY010000197.1 GCA_019314105.1 Deltaproteobacteria bacterium | reverse complement strand
AATCCGTTGGGATGGCTTTGTTTGATTTAACTGTATCTGCGGCTATTTATCAGCTATCCGTGGAAAATAATATCGGGCAAAAACTTGATTTCTAATATGGAAATAAAAAATGTGCTGGTTACCGGCGGTGGCGGTTTTCTGGGGAAGGCGATTGTTAAAAAACTGGTTAAAAAAAATCTGTCGGTCACTTCTTTTTCAAGAAATTTTTATCCTGAGCTTGAAAAGATGGGGGTGCGGCAGATCCAAGGTGATCTGGCAGATAAAAATGCGGTTGTGGCGGCCTTTCAACAAATTGATGCTGTATTCCATGTGGCGGCAAAACCGGGCATCTGGGGGCGATTTGAAGACTTCTTCCAGGCCAATGTGACCGGAACTGAACATGTGATTTTTGCGTGTCGGGAAAATAATATTAAACAATTGATATATACCAGTTCTCCCAGTGTGATATTTGATGAAAATGATATGGAAAATGTGGATGAAAGCGCTCCTTATCCGAAAAAATATCTGGCACCGTATCCTGAGACCAAGGCCATGGCAGAAAAATTAGTAAAAAGTGCTGCAAAAAAAGGATTGAGCACCATCATCATTCGTCCGCATTTGATTTGGGGGCCGGAAGACAATCACATGGTACCGGGAATTATCAATAGAGCCCATAAATTGAAAAGGGTAGGGCAAAAGAATGACCGGGTTGACACCATCTACGTAGACAACGCTGCGGATGTCCATATCCTATCTTCTGAAAAGCTTCTGGAAACCCCTTCGTTATCGGGAAATGTCTATTTTGTCAGCCAGGATGAACCGGTCTCAAAATGGAAAATGGCCAATGCTTTTCTGGATGCGGCTGGTTTGCCGCCTATAAGCGGCCATGTTTCTGCAAAAACAGCCTATATCGCAGGATTAATTTTTGAGTTTGTTTACACGCTTTTTAATATTAAAAAAGAACCGCCAATCACCCGGTTTGCCGCAAAAGAGCTTGCGACATCTCATTGGTTTAATATTTCAAGGGCGAAAAAGGATTTGGGATATACGCCAAAGATTTCTACAAAAGAAGGACTTCAAAAATTAAAACAATGGTTTTTAACCAGGGAATAAAAAACTATGAAGCAGTCTCAAAAAGTCATCTCGTTTAAATTTAACAAGTTCAAAAAAGTTGTTGTTTTTGCCATAAAGGGATTCAGAGAGGATCGGTGTGATCTTCGGGCATCGTCTTTGACCTTATTTACATTGTTGTCAATTGTTCCTGTGATGGCCATGGCCTTCGGTGTTGCAAAAGGATTTGGGTTTAAGGAGATTCTGGAAAAAAGGGTCCTTGAAATGTTTGCAGGGCAGGAAGAAGTGATCCAGAATGTTTTGGCCTTTTCAACCAATCTTCTTGAAAAAACGAAAGGCGGCTTAATGGCCGTTTTTGGGATCATCCTGCTTTTTTATTCTCTCATAAAGCTTATCGGACATATTGAAAATGCATTCAATAAGATCTGGTGGGTGACTGATGACAGGCCATTGATTCGAAAAATTACAGATTATATCGCCATTTCAATCACAGCCGGTATCCTGGTCATTTTTTCAAGTAGTGCTAATATTTTTATCACAGCCTATCTTGCCAAATTTTTGTCTCATATCAATCTCCCGGGAAATATTGGACCATTAATTTCTCTGGGATTTAATATTTTTCCTTTTCTATCCATCTGGATATTGTTCATCTTTTTTTATATTTTTATTCCAAACAAGAAGGTAGATATTAAAGCGGCACTGGCCGGTGGCATAATTGCGGGAACTATATTTCAACTAGCTCAAATGACCTATCTGAAATTCCAGGTAGGTGTTTCCAGTTATAATGCTATCTATGGCAGCTTTGCAGCCTTGCCTCTGTTTTTAATCTGGTTACAGGCTTCCTGGGCGATTGTTTTATTTGGAGCGGAAATTGCATTTTCCTGGGAAAATACCGAAGCACTTGAAACCCAGGACATCGATTATAACAAAATCAGTATCCGGTTAAAGAAATTGATTGTTTTGCGAATCGTTCACCTGTGTGTAAACAGGTTCGCCAACAAAGAAACACCTGCTTCAGATAGTGATATCGCATCTGAGATAAAACTCCCGTTAAAAATAATTAAAGTGCTGTTGGTAAAACTCGTCGAATGCCGTATCCTTCTGGAGGTGAATGGACCCAACGGTATTGGCTATGTCCCGAGTTCGGATATAGCGTGTCTTACGATTATAGATGTATTGACTGCATTTGAACAAAGAGGGGATGACGTTATCCAGGTTGGCGGCACAATAGAATTTGAAGCCTTGGAAGAAAGCCTGAACAAGTTTGCCGATGCATGCAGACAGTCTTCCGGAGAAAGAAATTTTAAGGACATTTAAACATATAGGCGAGTCATTAAAAATTAATGAAAACGGGTGATGTTAATATCGCCCTGCAATTGCATGTCATCGAATTTTTTTCTTAACAGTCGTTTAAATTTATTCCGTGTTAAAGGCCATAACAGGAGGAGTCCAAAGACATCGGTGATAAGCCCGGGGGTGATCAATACAACGCCTGCAGCAAATATAATAACGGCATCTATCAATTCTTCAGCCGGCATAAGTCCCTGGTTCAAGTTTGTTCTAAGCCTCATCATGGTGTTTATGCCTTCCAGTCTAGCAAGCCAGGCCCCTAAAAATCCTGTCAGGATGACCAGTAAAATTGTATTAAGGCCGCCAATAACGGTTCCAATTTTTATTAATAAATAAAGTTCAATGACTGGGATCAGGGTAAAACATAAGAATAATTTTAATAGCATTTTTGTTTCCTCGTTGCTTGGGATAATATTAGATATAATGATACCCAAACTTTTTTTGTCAAGTTTTTTGCCTTGCCTTGTTAAATGACGTTTAGGCTGATATTTGGGTTCCAGGTGCTTTTGATATTTTTCCTTTTAATAGATTGATGGATGATATCAAGGAAAGAATTCCTGGAGATTTCTGTAGCGCCCATGTTGAGAAGGTGATTTGTCGTCACCTGGCAGTCAATCAGATCAAAATTCTGGTTTTTTAAATGGTTTGCAAGCGCTACCAGAGCAATCTTGGAGGCATCACTTTCAAAGGAAAACATGGATTCACCAAAAAAAGATCCACCAAGGCAGACACCGTACAATCCGCCGACCAATTTATCGTTTCTCCAGGTTTCAATGGAATGGGCATACCCCATATTGTGAAGTGCTATATACGACCCTATCATTTCATTCACAAGCCAGGTGCCTTCATGTTTGTTTTTTCTCGGGCTTGCACAGGAAACAATGGTTTGCTCGAATGCGTTATCTATTGTAATGGTAAAATGATTTTTTCTGATTTTTTTATTCAGGCTTTTTGAAATATTAATATCTTTGGGGAAGAGGACGAGTCTTGGATCAGGTGACCACCAAAGGAAAGGTTCTTTTTCGGAAAACCAGGGAAATATTCCATTTTCATAGGCAAGAAGAAGTCTTTCGGGTGATAGATCTCCCCCGACACATAAAAGCCCGTCAGATCTTGCAAGCCATGCCGGGGGGAAGTCTAATTTTTTTGATAACCGGAAAAGGGGCATTTAGCTCTTAAATGTGAAATTAAGCTTATTGTTCTTAAGACCAATGGATATTTTGCCGCCTTTTGCAAGTTTCCCAAAAAGAATTTCATCTGTGAGCTTATCTTTAATTGTTGTCTGGATAAATCTTTCCAGCGGTCTGGCACCAAATTTGGGATCATACCCTTCTTTCGCAAGAAATGATCGCGCTTTAGCAGAATAGCTTAAGGTAATCTCTTTGGCCTTGAGCATGGATTTAAGCTCTTTCATGTTTTTATCAACAATCATTCCCATGATTTCAGGGGATAAATGATTAAATTGAACAATACCGTCAAGCCGGTTCCGAAATTCCGGACTGAACATTTTTTCAACGGCTTTCATTCCCTTGGAATCAACATGAGCTGAGTGGGAGCCAAATCCGATGGTGTTAACACTCATTTCTCTTGCACCGGCATTGGTTGTCATGATGATGATAACGTTTCTAAAATCTGCTGATTTCCCGCTGTTATCTGTCAAGGTGGCATAGTCCATGACTTGTAAAAGAATGTTAAACAGATCCATATGAGCTTTTTCAATTTCGTCCAGCAACAGAACCGAGTGAGGATGCTTCCTGATACTGTCCGTTAGAATGCCCCCCTGTTCAAACCCTACATATCCGGGAGGCGCCCCGATGAGCCTGGAAACCGCATGCTTTTCCATGTATTCACTCATGTCAAATCTTAAAAATTCTATTCCCATATGATGGGCAAGCTGTTTGGCTACCTCCGTTTTACCGACGCCGGTGGGTCCCATGAAAAGGAAAGATCCAATGGGACGATCCGGTGAGGCAAGACCGGCTCTTGATCTTTTCATGGAAGTAGTCATGGTCTCAATGGCATTATCCTGTCCAAAAATAACCTTAAAAAGGCTTTTAGGCAGGGATTCCAGGTTGGCTTTATCTGTCCATGTAACACTTGTGACAGGGACTTTGG
>JAFCZY010000196.1 GCA_019314105.1 Deltaproteobacteria bacterium | reverse complement strand
GCAATAGCCCTTTAATTAAGTTTGCCGCATTCATTATAGTTGTTGCCGGAATGAAAGCGTCTGTAGTGCTTGTTGTTCCTCTTTTATTGGCTGTGTTTTTATCCATTATCTGTACACCGCCATTGCTCTGGATGCAAAAAAAAGGTATTCCAGTTTTTGTTGGCATCCTTATTCTGATGGTGGGTGTGATCGCCATACAAATACTTTTAGTGAGCCTTGTTTCTTCATCAATAGCAGAGTTTTCACACAATATTCCCTTTTACCAGGAGCGGCTGAAAACTGTAATCTTTGAGAGTTTGCAGTTTTTGTCAAGGGTTGGCGTTGAACTTGAAATAGAAAAATTGACCGAAATGTTGAATCCAAGCCGTATTTTTAAACTTGTAGCGAATACACTGAATGGGGTGGGAAGTGTTTTGACCAATACATTTCTTGTTTTTTTAACTTTTATTTTTATTCTTTCAGAGGCTGCTGGATTCCCCAATAAATTGCGAGCCATTTCAAATAATAAACATACAGATTTTGAAAAATATGCTGAAATCATATCCGGTGTGAACAGGTATCTGGGAATCAAAACCCTAACCAGCCTTGTTACAGGAATCGCGATTTTCATCTGGCTGGCTGTTCAGGGAGTGGATTTTCCTGTCATGTGGGGTGTTTTTGCGTTTTTATTAAACTATATCCCCAATATCGGGTCTATCATTGCTGCTGTCCCTGTCGTTCTCCTTGCCCTCATCCAGTTGGGACCAATGGCGGCCGGCATTGTTTCACTGGGCTTTTTAATTGTAAACATACTGGTGGGAAGTGTGATTGAGCCCAAAGTCATGGGTCAGGGGATAGGACTTTCCGTTCTGGTGGTATTTTTATCTCTGGCGTTTTGGGGATGGGTGCTGGGGCCGGTGGGCATGCTGCTTTCCGTTCCCTTGACCATGGGGGTCAAAATTGCTCTTGGCGGGAGGGGATCCACAAAATGGTTGTCAATATTATTGGGGACAAATAAAGAGGCTTCCAGACTGCTTCGGGCAAAAAATCAATAGTTTATCCGCCAATAGATGTCATGTGGCTGATGGGGATGTTTCTGAAGGGCTGATCCGTTAGGCCGTGAAAGGATGGCTTTTTTGTCAGTGCAGATAGAATAATATCTTTTAATTCAGTATCAGATGCACCATTTCGAAGTGGATTTAGAATATCTTTTTCATAGTTGTTTAAAAGGCAGGGGCGCAGCGTTCCCCGTGATGTCAGGCGTAGCCGGTTGCATTCGCTGCAAAAATGAGAGCTGATCGGAGTGATAAAGCCCACAATCCCTTTGGCACCCGGAATTTGAAATTTTTTAGCAGGCCCATCATTTTCGGTTCGTTCGATGGGCATCAGTTTTCCAAATCTGGATTCAATTTTTTCTTTAATTTCGTTGGTTAATATCTGTTGTTGTTTTTCAACGGCAGAATCGCCCATGGGCATATATTCAATGAACCGGATGTGAAACGGATCGTTTAATGTTAAGGCAGAAAGATCTTCAATTTCATCATCATTAATTCCTCGTAACACAACGGCATTAATTTTTACAGGGGAGATGCCCAATTCATGGGCGGCGTGAATAGACTCCCAAACCTGTTGGAACCTGTCCCTGCCTGTGATCTGAGCAAATTTAACAGGGTCCAGGGTATCCAGGCTGAAATTGAGCCGTTTGATACCAAGAGAGGTCAGCTTTTTTATTTTTTCCCGGGTCAGCAAAGATCCGTTGGTGGTGATGGAAATATCTTTAAGGCGTTTAATGGCACATAATTTTTCCAGGAATGAAAAGATATTTTTTCTTACAAAGGGTTCTCCACCGGTAATCCTGACTTTTGTTATGCCAAGGTCACAGGCAAGCCGTGTGACCCGTAAAAGTTCTTCATACCGGGCAATTTTTTTATGTTCAATTACTGTAAAAGGTGAAGCGGGAATACAATATTGGCATCTGAAGTTACATCGATCCGTCACTGAGATGCGAAGATAATTAATGAGGCGGTTACCGGCAATCATTTTTTATTTGCTTTCATAATAGGTTAGTAGAGAATCCACAAGACCTTGAATGGTATAGTCTTTGGCTTCAATGTCAGGTTCAATGTCAAGCGACTTTGCTGTATCAGACGTGATCGGACCGATAGAGGCGATGGCCACATCTTTTAGAAGTTTTTTAGTGTCTTTTGATTCAAGCAGCGATATGAAATTGGAAACAGTGGAGGAACTGGTGAAGGTGATGGCATCAATTCCATTATTTTCCAGAAGAGAAATCAATTCTTCTTTTCTTTCGGCATTGAGCCGGGTTTCATAAGCGGCAATTTCATCAACCCGAGCCCCCATTTTTATCAATTCTTCCGGCAGGATGGTTCTGGCTTTTTTTGCCCTTGGAAGCAATACTTTTTTATTTTTTATATTAATAGAGGAGAAGGCATCAATCACACTTTCAGCCCTGTAGGTTTCCGGCAGGATATCACTGACAATGCCAAAATCCTTCAGTCGTTCTTTGGTGACAGGGCCGATACAGGCGAATTTAAGATGTCCCAATATCCTCACGTCTTTGCCCATATCAAACAAGGTCTCAAAAAAGAAGTTAACCCCATTAACACTGGTAAAGATAAGCCAGTCATAATGATGTATGTTCTTAATGGATTTTTTTAACGGGCCGATGTCTTCGGGAGGGATGATCTGGATGGTTGGAATTTCAATACACTGGGCACCAAGTTTGGAAAGTGTTGATACAAGGCCGCTTGCCTGGGCGCGGGCACGGGTAATTACAATCTTTTTTCCAAATAATGGCCTTTTATCAAACCAGGCCAGTTCGTCCCTTAAAGAGACCACATGACCGATAATGATAACGGCCGGGGATTTAAGATTTGCTGCTTTAACCCGTTCAACAATAGTATCAAGTGTTCCCGTGACTGTTTGTTGTCTGGCAGTCGTTCCCCATCTGACCAGGGCAATGGGGGTGTCTGAAGGTTTTCCGTGTTTAATCAAATTTTTTACAATATTTTCAAGGTTTTTAACCCCCATTAAGAAGACAAGGGTGGCATTGGAGTTTGCATAGACATCCCATTGCATACGGGTGTCTTTTTTGGTGGGATCTTCATGACCGGTAATAAAGGATACAAATGAGGTGTGGTCTCTGTGGGTGACGGGGATACCGGCATAGGCAGGGGCTGCAATAGCCGAGGTAACCCCCGGGATTACTTCATAGGGCACCCCGTGGCTTAAAAGCATCTGGGCCTCCTCTCCTCCGCGACCAAACACAAACGGATCACCGCCTTTCAGCCGGGCCACATTCAACCCCTGCTGGGCTTTTTCCACCAGCAACAGGTTGATTTTGTCCTGAGTAAGCGTATGATCTCCGCCTTTTTTCCCTACATAAATAATCTGAGCATCTTTTCCGGCATAGTTCAGCAAAAAAGGAGATGCAAGATAATCATAGACCACAACATCTGCATGTTCGATGCATTCTTTTGCCTTAATGGTTAAAAGGCCCGGGTCACCCGGACCTGCGCCAATCAGATATACGGTACCCGTCTTATGCGTCATTTGAATCCAAACTCTCCAATATTTTTTTCCCGCCTTTTTCAAGAACCTGGTCGGCAAGACGCTGACCTTGGCGTTCTACTTTATCTATCGGGGAAATAATTTGTTCTTTGATTAATTTTGTGCCGTCAACCGAGGCAACAACTGCGGTTAATACCACTTTATTGCCTTTAATTTTCCCGAAACAGGCCACCGGGATATGGCAGGAGCCTTCTATTTGTTTTAAAAATGCCCGCTCGCCGGTTACACAAATCCGCGTGTCAAGATGGTCGAGTTTTTCCATGATGAAGGCAATATCACCATCATTTTCTCTGGTTTCAATACAAAGCGCCCCTTGTCCCACCGCCGGTAGCATGATGGTTTCATCCAGGTATTCTGTAATTTCGTTTTTCTGACCCAGACGGATAAGACCTGCTGCTGCAAGCACGATGGCGTCATATTCACCGGATTTCAGTTTTTTGATCCGGGTATCCAGATTCCCCCGGATGGATTCTATTGTTACATCTGGTCGGACATGCTTGATCTGGGAGGCTCGCCTGAGACTTGAGGTCCCGATTTTTGCCCCTTTTTTATATTCCGTTAGCAGGGTTTTGTCCCTTGAAATGAGAACATCAAAGGGATTCTCTCTTTTGGGGATGGCACCAATGACAAGACCTTCAGGAAGTTCACCCGGCATATCTTTCATGCTGTGGACGGCAAGATCAATATCATTGTTTAAGAGGGCTGTCTCGATTTCTTTCACAAACAGCCCTTTCCCGCCAATCATGGCAAGTGGTTGGTCTGTGATTCGGTCTCCGGTTGTTTTGATAATATTTAGTTCAACATCACAATCCGGGAAAAGAGATTTGATTTCTGATTTGATAAAATTGGCCTGCCACAAGGCAAGTTTACTTCTAAAATTGGCCTGCCACAAGGCAAGTTTACTTCCTCTGGTACCGATGCGTATTTTTTTTTTCATGGACGTCTATCCAATCCCGCAGGAAGAACAACTGGAAGATGAACAACTGCCGCAGGCGGATGAACCAGATGATTTAACCTGAGTTTCACCGGAAGGTCCGGATGATTTTGAAACAAACCCGCAGGCAGACATCAGGCGGGATAGATCCTGACTGTCACATGACGGGCATTCAGGTGTTGATCCCCCCATCACAAGGGTCTCAAAATTTTTTCCACACATATTGCATTTATATTCATAGATTGGCATTTTATTTCCTCAATATTACTCCTAAGTTTATTTAGACAAACCAATATAAGAACTTAATTGAGGGTTTTCAAGTCAGTATTTTTTTAACTTTTTAATCCCAAAGTAATATCACCCAAAGTAATATTAGTTGACAAAAAATAAAAAAATTGATTAATTATAATCAGTTTCAAAGCTAAACCTGTTGTGAGGCAGGGACGGAATGCCACGGGTCTTGTAAAAGACAGCCGGGCTGCAAACTAAAATTATTAAATAATGCAGCCAGATGTTTTGAAAAAACATCTGGCTTTTTTCATTGATGGGATCAATATTCTATCAGGGAAAGAAATATTGAAAAGGATTCAGTTTTATGAAGCATGAATATCGAAATATCAAAAGAAAATCTCCCCGCCACTGGTGGGGGGTTATGCCTATTATAGGTATAGTGGTTTTAATTCTGACAACATCCTCCGGCGCTGATAACTTACGGTTATTCCGGATAGGAACCGGTGGACAGACCGGGGTTTATTATCCCATTGGCAAGTTAATAGCACAGGGCATTACAAATAGTAATATTCAGTCATACATCAGCGTTGCCCAGAACTCTGGCGGATCAATAGATAATGTCCGGAGGATAACAGCAGGCGACATCGAAGCCGGATTGGTCCAGGCCGATGTGGCTGCCTGGGCATTCCACGCAGAGCATGTATTCAAGGGGAAGGATAAAGTCCGGAATGTTCGAGCAATAGCAAGCCTTTACCCTGAGAAGTTCCAGATTGCCACACGTCGTGATGCAAAGATTCAAAGCGTGAATGATCTTCGTGGGAAGCATATATCTGTCGATGAGATCGGATCAGGGACCCTGGGTGTTATGCGGATTGTTCTTGATGCGCACGGGCTGACCGAAAAGGACCTGAAACCCGTTTATCTGAAGCCGGTATTTACACATGATAAAATAGTAAGCGGCGAACTTCAGGGGTTTGTTATGATGGCCGGAGTACCGATGGAAGCCGTCAGTCAATTATTAGGTACAGGCATCTCTCTTGTCCCCATAGCACCCAGGATGGCTTCCCTGATACAGGCAAAACATCCATATCTGGTCCCGGGTAAAATATCGGCTGGTGTCTATTCAGGTGTTCCTGATACACCTACCATCCAAGTACATGCCCTCATGGTCGTTAACAAGGAAATGGACGAAGATCTGGTCTATAAAATTACAGCTGCCTTGTGGAGTGAACAAACCCTTTCCATGCTTAAAGCAGGGCATGCACAGGGAACATCAATTACGCCTGACACGGCATTGGCCGGTATTTCGATACCACTTCACCCGGGTGCAAAAAAATATTACCAAAAATATCCAAACCGTTTTAAGGCCTCACAACTACAAAGAAAAAAAATACTGCCATTTTTCAGGGATTGTTGTGGCTTCTCGTGACAATAATGAT
>JAFCZY010000195.1 GCA_019314105.1 Deltaproteobacteria bacterium | reverse complement strand
CTGTTGCAGGAAAAAGGGATTAAGACAAAAAGCCCCGGCTTCTTTTTTAAGCGCTTACCATCATTGGATTTTCTGGATAATGTCGGATATACGTGTCTGACCACAGGATTTGCCTTGCTGACCATCGGACTTGTGACAGGGTTTATCTATGCAAAAACCATCTGGGGTACATTCTGGAGCTGGGATCCCAAAGAAGTCTTCTCTGTCGGGACCTGGCTGGTTTATGCGGCTTTGCTGCATCTTCGTCTTTATTCGGGATGGCGCGGCAGAAAATCAGCCATAATGACCATCATTGGATTTTTTATCATCATGTTTACGTTTCTTGGGGTTAATATGCTGTTAGGCGGGCATCACCAGCCCTTTACAAAATAAAGAAAGAACAATGTCAAAAATTATTTTAATCGGCATAAATCATAAAACTGCGCCTGTGGAACTCAGGGAGAGACTTTCTTTTTCCGATGAAGAGACTGTGAAAGCGCTTGAAGTTTTAAAGCAGAATGAAGACATTAAAGAAAGCCTTATTTTTTCCACCTGTAACCGGACAGAAATTTTATATATTCCTGTAACCGGCGATCAGATTGATAAAATGATTGCGTTTGTTTCACATTATAAACAAGTTGATAGTTCCGAGTTTAAAAATTCTTTATATATTCATAAAGAGGATGATGCAATCCGGCATTTGTTCAGGGTTGCTTCAAGTTTGGATTCAATGGTGGTTGGTGAGCCCCAGATTTTAGGCCAGATCAAGAAGACCTATAGAACTGCCGTAGAAAATAATGCCTCGGGTGTGCTGCTGAACCGGCTAATGCACAAGGCTTTCAGTATTGCAAAAAAAGTCAGAAAAGAAACAGGAATAGGCGATAATGCGGTTTCTATCAGCTATGCCGCCATTGAACTTGCCAATAAAATTTTTTCGAATTTATCCCAAAAGAGTGTCATGCTGCTGGGAGCCGGTGAAATGGCGGAACTGGCTGTGGAACACCTGATATCCAATAAAGTGAAAGATATTGTGGTGGCAAATCGAACCTTTAAAAATGCAGTGGATCTTGCCGATAAATTTAAGGGTCAGGCTGTCAAATTTGAAGAAAGGGAAGATACATTAAAAGACGTTGATATTATTATCAGCTCAACCGGTGCCACAGATTATGTGCTGACTGAAATCCAGGTCAAACGGGCCATGAAAAAAAGGCATCATCATACGCTTTTTTTCATTGATATTGCCGTTCCAAGGGACATTGACCCCAAAATTAACACCATTTCCAATGCCTATGTTTATGATATTGATGATTTAAAAAATATTGTCGAGTTAAATATTGAGCAACGGGGAAAAGAAACGGTTAAAGCTGAAAGATTTATCGACGAAGCCGTGTTAAAATTTCGTAAATGGCTGGAAAGCCTTGCCATTGTGCCGACGATTAAAGCTTTGAACGATAAAATGTCTTCCATAGTTGATATTGAATGTAAAAAAACCCTTTCAAATCTGAATCATCTTTCACAAGAAGATATCGAGGCAATCAAACGCATGACCCTGGGCATTGCAACCAGAACCATTCATGATCCCATCCTTTTTTTGCGCAACACCGGTGACCATAGAGACGATTCGCTTTACCTCAATGTTACCCGGCAATTATTTAACCTGGATATACCCGAGGAAGAATAGTCAAAGATTTTGTTATTTGCTTTGCCAACAATCGGACCCGTCCATTTAATTCTTTACATTTTATTAAATTCAAGTATAGTATCAAATTTTCGGATATTCTTGGATATTAAGGAAAAGGGTAACTATAATGAAAAAAGAAGATTTAGATTTTTTTAAGAATCTTTTAGAAGACAGGCTTCGAGAGCTCCGTTCCAACGCTGACAGCACTGTAACCGGTATGACCAAACCAAAAGAAAATTTTCCCGATCCAACGGACAGGGCTGCCCATGAAGCGGAGAGAAATTTTGAACTCCGTATCAGAGATCGTGAACACAAATTAATCAAGAAAATCAAAAAAGCACTTGTGCGTATCGGAAACCAGACATTTGGAGTATGTGAGGTCTGTGAGGAAGAGATCTCCATTAAACGGCTTAGGGCACGACCTGTCACTACCCTGTGTATTGACTGTAAAACACGTGAAGAGGATATGGAGAAGGCTCTTGGTGTTTAGCAGATGCAAGATAGTTCATTGATTGATCTTCATATACATTGTACCGCTTCGGATGGTTCCTTTTCTTCCCTGGAAATTATGGGTCTGGCAAAAAAGGCCGGGCTCAGAGCCATTTCTATAACAGATCATGATACAATAGATGGCATCAAGGAAATCTTAAAACATCCCTTAACAACTTGCCTGGAATTTATTACCGGAGTTGAAATCAGTTGCGAGCCGCCACCTGAATTCAAAAATGTGGGGAGTATTCATTTATTAGGATATGGGTTCAGTGTTTATGATAAAAATCTCAATGCTATTCTTGATGATGCAAAAAAGGCCAGAGCCCAGAGAAATCCGAAAATCATTGAAAAATTAAACCGCCTTGGATTCAATATCAGCATTGAACAGGTGGAAAAACGCTTTGGGGCGGACCAGACCGGTCGGCCTCATATTGCAGAACTCATGAAGGAACTTGGGATTGTAAAGACCTTCAAAGAAGCGTTTGATAAGTATCTTGGCAAAGACGGACCTGCTTATGTGGATAAATATAAAGTGTCCTGCCAGCAGGCAATTCAAACGATTCTTGAGGCAGGCGGGATCCCTGTCCTGGCACATCCAGGGCTGTTGACATTCAATAAAACGCATCAGCTGGAAAATTTTCTGGATATGCTGATTACCTATGGTTTGGAGGGTATGGAGGTTTATTATACCGACCATGATGCATCATTGACATCATTTTTTCAGCAGCTTGCAAACCAAAAGAGCCTTCTGATGACCGGCGGTTCTGATTTCCATGGGGTATTTAATGAAGGGGTTCATATCGGTTCGGGGAAAGGTGATCTCAATATCGAATACTCATTATTTAAAGCACTGAAGAACCGCTTGAAAGAAATTAAAAAAAATACAAATTTAAACCTCCTTGAAAAAAATATCGGATATTCATTTAAAGACAAATCATTATTGAACACTGCAATGTGCCACAGGTCTTATTTGAATGAAAACCAGGATTCATGCTCTTGTGATAATGAGCGACTTGAATTTTTAGGAGATGCGGTTTTAGGGTTATGCATCGGGAACGTGTTGATGGAAAAAAGTCCGTTAAAGAACGAAGGAGAACTTTCAAAACTGAGATCCAATCTTGTCAGCGAACCTGCTCTCGCCGGTATGGCAAGGTTTATAGACCTTGGCAGGTTTGTCCGTCTTGGAAAAGGAGAAGCACTTTCCAGGGGATGTGATAAAAATTCCATACTGTCCGATACCTTTGAAGCGGTAATTGCAGCGGTTTATCTGGATGCAGGGTTTGATACTGTATACCGGCTGACGTGTGATCTTTTCAGTGAAAGCCTTGAAAAAATTCTGTCAACTGAAAAGATTGTTGATTATAAGAGCATGTTGCAGGAATTTGCTCAGGAGCATAGTGCAACAATACCTCAATATGTGATTCTCAATGAGACCGGCCCTGATCATGATAAAACGTTTGAAATCACTTTAAATCTTTTTGATATTGAGTCCAAAGGCCGTGGGAAAACAAAAAAAGCAGCAGAGCAGGATGCGGCTAAAAAAGCCCTGAGGGTTCTTAAGGAATAAAGCCCTGATAACTTGATGAGAGATTTCACTTATGGATCAGACAATCAAACCTCTTGTTATACCGGTATTCATTCCCCATTCAGGATGTCCCCATCAATGTGCATTTTGTAATCAAGTCATCATTACCAGTCAACCATCAAGCCTTCCGGATAAAACAGCTATTCATCAAATTGTAACACAGTATTTACAGTATAAAGGCACTCGAAAACAGGTGGAGCTGGCCTTTTTCGGTGGGAATTTTTTGGGGCTGGCGCACGAAACCATCCTTCAATTGCTTGATCTGATCCAGCCCTATATCCATACAAAAAAAATTGACGGGATACGGTTTTCCACGCGACCGGATACCATTTGCCAGCAGACGCTTGATCTTCTTAAATCCTATCCTGTCTCTGCTATTGAACTGGGGGTTCAGTCCATGAATGATGCGATTCTGCTAAGTGCCAAAAGAGGACACACCAGCCAAGATACGATAGATGCGATACACTTGCTGAAAGAATATTCATTCAAGATTGGTGTCCAGGTCATGGTGGGGTTGCCGGGGGATTATGAGGCGTCATTGTTGGAAAGCACAAAAAAAGTGATACAGCTTTCCCCTGACTTTGCCAGAATTTATCCATTGATGGTGTTGAAAGGCAGTCTTATGGAACAATGGTACAGCCAGGGCAGATATCATCCCTTAAGCCTTGATGAGGCTGTACGACTGGTTAAAAGAATGTACCGGATATTTAAGGCGGCTAAGGTCGATGTTATTCGCATGGGACTACAGGCTTCCGACATGATGGAAGATGATTCAATGGTACTTGCCGGCCCGTGGCACCCGGCTTTCGGCCATCTTG
>JAFCZY010000472.1 GCA_019314105.1 Deltaproteobacteria bacterium | reverse complement strand
TCTTGGCGGAAATGCGCCGTTGATTTTCATCAAATGGGGAGAGAAAAAGCAGTCGCCCGTCTTTCAGGGGCTTTTTGTACTCTTTGTTTATCCGCATGTTATTGATACTTCTGGCTGGGCAGATAATGACGGGCTGGGCGCCGCGTAAAAGGACTGAGAGGCATTCACGCTCCATGGGCGAATGAAATCCGCTGATAACTGTCATGCCGGCATCCCTTAAAATTTGCGCAATATCATAGGTTTTTATTATCAAATCGCCCGGGCATTTTGTCGAGCAAAAAAAGGCTGTTGAATTATGGCGGAGGATGTCGAGGTTTCCTATGTCTGTGATGGCATTTGGAGCATCTTTGCCCATGTGCTGCTGCAAGGCTGATGGATAATTCGGGTCGTTTTTCTTCAGGTTAGTTATGTTCATCTCAGCCCAACCCCATTCGATACTTGATATCGTAGTTGATGATGAAGTCGAGTACTTTATCTGTGAAGCCATAGTGTTTTGCAAAAAATATTACATGAACCCATGTATTAAATATAGTTTTTGCTTTTGTTAAAACAATTTTATTGTTAATTTTATCAAAAGATAACAGGTTGAATTCATAAGTGTTACTGTGTTTCTTTATGGAAACGCTTTTGTTTTTTATTGTTTTTTTTAAAATTTTATTTTTTTAACAAAACCCACTGAGGGAGCTTGCGTGAACCCATGTTCTTGATTTTATGGGTTTTAACCGATAATTCAGTAAGTAAATTGTGAATTTTTACCTTTTTTTGCTTTTGGCTAAGCACTTCAGGTAGTTTTGGTAGTATCAATTCATCAATATCCTGCCTTTTGACCGGTCCATGCTCCCTGATAAGAGCAAGAATCATATCCTGGTAATATTTTTTATCAAAGCCTCTATCCCTGATATGTCTGGCTTTCATGCCTATAGCAGAAGCAATCTTGGCCGCCACAAAGAGATTAGGATAACGGCCTTCTATAAGCCTTTGTTTTTTTAGGCGTGAATGCTCATCTTTGGTGATTCGAACCCGTTTTTGAACTTTGTCTAGCAAAATAACCGTCCATATGTCCAAATCGGCGTTATCTATCAAAAGCCGTGAATATTTTTCATCAATGATTTCGCCACGAATGTGAACTTTGACTCTATAAGGCTCTTTCAAATCGTAATCGGGAAGAGGGAAAAAACGTTCCATTTGAACCTTGAACATCTTCTTTATTCATCTTCTTTATTCCACCGCCTCGAGTATCTATCATATTCAACTGCACCATGGCTTCTGCAAGGAAAGGATTGCGATAGATCTCTTGTGGCGCATCTTGTCCTATAACTTTTTCGATACTTCCGGGCAGAAATGAGCCTGCGTTGGTGAATATAAGGCTGGCTGGATTTTCAACAACATTAATGCGTCCACTAAGTCCATAATCCTGATGGGCAATACAATTGTGTATAACCTCCCTAATAACCCAAGGATCATACTGGGTAGTCTCCATTGGGAAAAGAGTACCGCTTGGTAAAGTCCGGTAGGTGAGATTTCGTATGCGGGAAAAAAGTCTTTCCACATTAACAAGAAATGGCGGCCCAAAATGCTCATAATCAAGTTCTATATTCTCTTTGTCCTTTAAAATCCAGGACATCTTAGCCACAGAGGGGGAAATGAGTGATGCCGCCTCTTCTTTTCCAAGTAGCAAGATCGCAGCATTAGTTATCTTTCCTTGAATTGTTACTTTTGCTTTATTCAGGAATGTAATCTCTTCCCATGAATCAACCTCATTCAGTGTTATGGTGGAAGAATTTTTATTTTTTTCTTTAAATTGTTCTCGGGCTTTAGCAATTGCTTGCGGTTCCAGGTCGTATAGTGTCGCATCTTTACAAATCTGGGCTGACCAGTCGTATTCTCTACCCTGATTTCTAATTTGTTCGATTTCTTGAATGTTTAACGCACCGAGAGATTCACCATCTCTGCCATAATAATGCCCTTCCCACGCAACAGGTATGCCTCGCGGGGCCGCAGGAATTTGAAACATGATAACCCTGCCTTCGGGTA
>JAFCZY010000471.1 GCA_019314105.1 Deltaproteobacteria bacterium | reverse complement strand
GCGGTGATATTGTAACCGGAGCGGCTACGGTCATTCTGGCCATGGGTGCGGGTCGAGCTGCCGCCACCTCAATGCACGATTACCTGATCCTGGGCTGGTAAACCCGTTTTTACCGTGAAGATCATGAAGAAAATGAAAAAAAACTTTATGATCTTCACGGTAATTCATCATCAAGTCGCTTAAGCTAATCCCAAAATAAGCGCGTTTCCGGAAAAAAATTACTTATGAGCAATTGCCCGGTTGAGCAATTATTTTCAGGCGAAACCGCCATCCCGGAGACGTACGAATCCCCCGGATTTTTGATTTTTACCAATTTTGTTTTGTCCTTGTCTTTCATTTTCCTTTCGCTGGTTACAGGGTTTGGACTTGCCATTGCAACCCGTTTGCAATAACTGTCCTGATTGCCGGGGTCATGTGAATCTGAAGGCCCTTATAAAATCAGCATGGTTGAGCATGCTTTTCAGCCTGTTGTTGTATCCGATAATTCGATATTTTATGGCCCTGCCGGATCTCAAGATCAAACAGGGGATTTTGATAAATGTCTGGACAAAGCGCTTAAATTCCATGCGGATGATGGAAAGACCCAGGGCACGGTATGGCATCAGCATTCCATACCAGGCTTTCAGATCCCAGGCCAAAGAGGTGATAACCATATAGGCCCAGTTGGCATTTAAAGAATCTGAAGGGTTATCCATGGCACGCACCCCATTTTTTAACTGTTCAATGTCATTTTCGTGGTCAGCTCGTTTCCGGTAGAAATCTACCAACTGCCTGGCCGATTTTTTCCGGTCATTGGTGATATAAAAAAAGTAGCGGATATCATCAAACAGCAGGCGTTCTCCCTTGAACTCATTTATTGTTTTGCGCAGGACGATCATCCTGTAAGATTTCTGGCACTTGACCGGCTTATATTCAAACTCGGATATATGCTCACATGCGGTCTGCAGGTTTTTAAACTGCCTTTTTATCACCACCTGGGCTTTGACATTTTCAGGGCGTTTGCGGGTTCTGGTTTTAATATTGCGGGGTTGTTTTTCAAGAATCTGCCAGTCGGATTCCGGGATACCATCGGCCAGTTTTTTTAAATTTGCCCTGGCATCCATGCCAAAGATAAAAGAACAGCGTTGATCCCATTTGTCAAAATTTGCGCTGAGACTGAAGTCAGTATCCCCTCGACCCACCAGAGCAAGGGCCTGAGCCACCCACTGGGCAGAGCCCAGGTGGGAGGGGGCATTGCCCGACCGGTTGATAAGGGAAAGGGGTTCTCTTGTTTTTTCCAGGGAAACAACCAAGGGAGCATAACCCCATTTGCCATTGTAAGAGATATCCATGCCCTGTTTGCATTTACCGGATGTTTCGCTGATGGTACCGTCAATATTGATGATGGCTTCTTTCTTGAAGCTCATCGGCTGTTTTTCCCAGATCCTTTTGCGGATGGTGTTCTTCACGTCCATCAGAGAGATGATATCTTCCTGGGAAAACCGGCGTAAAAAGTCTCCTGCCGTTGTCGGGTCAGGGATTATCTGTGCACCAAGGGCATTAAGCCAGGCATTGTCATTTCTTAACAATTCAATATCCTGGAGGCAGGTGCCGCCGGCAAGGATGTTATAGGCCATATTGGCAACATGGTCTGATTCATGGTAGGGCAGATGGCGCTTGAGCAGTTCAAGCTGCTTGTCAATTTCTTTTAAAAGACCGGTCTTTTTTGCCAGCATATGAATCAGGCCTATACCGCCATGGGAAATGCCCTGACGACGGCCGTCAATTTCATACTGGATATTGGATGCCTTGAACATAGGTGCCGCTTGATCTGTCCAGTTTCTCTTTTTCAGTTTTTTACTGATTTTTTGCTTGCGTTTTGCCAGTTTTTGAGCGATATTCTTTTTCACTCGAAACGTCCTTTCATGGTTGTGTAATAAGTTTTGTCAAACTCAATATACACTTTATTGACAGGCGTTTCGAGCTTTTTTTCTCATTTTTATTACTTAAATCAAACTTGTTTTGGGATTAATCAAAAAGCATAATCTGTCGTTTATCTTTGCAACAAAAAGCATGAGTGAGGCATCATCCACCCTTGTAGAGATGCGTTTCAGTGCAAGGCTTGGTGCACACGA
>JAFCZY010000194.1 GCA_019314105.1 Deltaproteobacteria bacterium | reverse complement strand
CGATGACCAGATTGTCAGCCATCTTTTCGGATCTAAACTGTTTCATATCGTTGAGACACTTGAACCCAAAAAAGACTCCGGCAGATCCGCCAGACTCCTTTACAGGTTTATGGGGGATTTGTTTATTATCCAGAGGAATCCCTTTCTTTTCCAGGAGCTTGTTGAGCATCCGCACCAGCGAAAGAGATTATTTCTTGAATTTGAAAACGACCTTGCTGCCATTGAAAAACATGCTGGTCAAGAAGATGTCCTTATCGTTCTTGAAGCGTGTAAAAAAGAGCTGAACAAGCTGTTAAAAAAAATCAGAACTGTTCGATCTGATCAGAATCGTATTTTAAAGCAGTTGTCACCGATTATCGGTAAGGCCAATATTTATTTTGATCCGTTTAATATAACCGCCCATGTCACTGATGCCACAGACTGGCGACGGTATGCACCGGTTGCAGTTCTGCGCCCTGATAAAGAAGTCCAAGTACCAGCGCTTGTAAAAAAAATTAAACCCCTTGGATTTCAGATCATTCCAAGGGGTGCGGGTACTGGATTGACAGGCGGGGCGACCCCTTTGACACCCACTTGCATCATGCTCAATACTGAAAAACTGGATCGAATTTCCGATATTGTCATTGAAAAGGATAAAAAGGGTAAAGCGTATGCCACCCTTACACTTGAGGCAGGGGTTATCACACAGGATGCAATGGTGGCTGCAAAAAAACAGGGGTTTATTTTTGCAACCGACCCGACCAGTTCCTGGGCATGTACCATCGGCGGGAATCTCTCTGAAAATGCCGGCGGGAAAACAGCGGTTTTATATGGGACTGCCATTGACAATGTGTTGTCCTATCATATTACCATGCCCGATGCAGTGTCCTATACGGTTAAAAGAAAAGATCATCCCTTAAGGAAAATACTGCCGCACGATACGGTTGTTTTTGATATATATGATCAGAACGATCTCTTGTTCAAGACCATTACCTTGAGCGGCACCCAGATCCGGAAAGAAGGGCTGGGGAAAGATGTTACCAATAAAACATTAAATGGACTTTTGGGTATTCAAAAAGAAGGATGTGACGGCATTATTACCTCTGCCACCTTTGTTTTATATCCTGAATTCAAATTTAAAAAAACCGTTTGCATAGAGTTTTTTGGTAATGATATGAGTCAGGCAGGATTGGTGATCGCAGATATTTCCAGAGCATTCTCTAATTCGCGGCCGGCGTTGATCGCATTAGAACATTTTGATGAGCAATATATTAAGGCCATCAACTATAAAACCAAAACCTCTATCGGGACAAGATTGATTGCGGTGCTTCTTATTGACATGGTTTCAAATAATGAGAACCAGTTGCAAACAGGCATTCAAACTCTTGAAACCATACTTGAACCGTATGACAAGACAGGGTTGAGTATTGCTGAAAATGACAGGCAGGCTCAACGGTTCTGGCAGGATAGAACCCGTTTAGGGGCGATTGCTGCCCATACCAATGCCTTTAAATTAAACGAGGATGTTGTCTTGCCAATTGCATCATTGGCAGAATTTGCGAAATTTGTTGATCAGTATAATATTGAAGAAAAAAAATTCAACCAGACTCAGATTATCTTAAATATTGTTCACTATCTTGATACGGCAATTCCATTGTCCGATCCCGATCTTTTGCAAAAAAGGGTGAGTCAGGCCAAAGATCTGGCATATCGAACACGGAAAAAATTGGATATTGCCTCAAGAGACGCACTTGAAGCCTTTATCCATTCTAAAAATTTTTACAGAGAAGTTGTTGACAGTTTGCACGGATATACGCTTGTTATTGAAAATGTGACCCGGATTTATGAAGAAACAAAGGCAAGGCTTATTGTTATTGCCACCCATATGCATGCGGGTGATGGAAATGTCCATATCAATATTCCGGTTTTGTCAAATGATCGCCGCATGATGGAAAGAGCAAGCTTTACGGCAGATAAAATAATGGAAAAAGCCGTTCAGTTAAATGGCGTTGTTACCGGGGAACATGGTATTGGCATTACAAAGTTTAAACACTTAAGTCCGGAAAGAAGAAAAGAATTTACAGATTATCGTAAAAAGATTGATCCGGATGGATTAATGAATCCGGAAAAACTGGTTGATTTAGATATCCTGGAAAAAGTATTTACCCCTTCTTTTAATCTTCTTGAACTTGAAGCCAGAATTTTAAAATATGGGTCATTATCAAAGCTTTCTATGAATATTGCCAATTGCGTTCGGTGTGGCAAGTGTAAACCGCAATGTCCGGTTTTTTATCCTGCACAAAATATGTTTTTCCATCCCAGGAATAAGAATTTATCCATAGGGGCGTTGATCGAGGCGTTGTTGTATATTACCCAGCGGACACAATCTACAGGATTTGAAATTTTAAAAAATATTGAGCAAATTGCCGATCAGTGTACTATTTGTCATCGGTGTTTTACTAAGTGTCCGGTAAATATTGATTCCGGGCTTGTTTCTATTGGATTAAGGAATGTCCTGCAGACTATGGGGTTTAAACGTGCATCCGTGCCGACAAATTTAACGCTTAAATATCTTTCCACTAAAAGCAAGGTGTTGAATCCTGTATTGAGGACTTCTCTTCTGGGTATTGGCGGAACCCTTCAGCGAACAGCAACCCGTGTTTTTTCGCCATTGATAAAAACAAACGGATTAAAACAGAATAGCTTTTTCCAATTGATCAAGTCGCCGGTAGCAAAATCTGATGCAGGAACCTTAAGGACTTTTTTGCCAAATACCCATAAGAATCAATCAATTGTCTTTGAACCTGAAGGCAGCATCCATACCACTGTTTTTTATTTTCCCGGGTGCGGAAGTGAACGGATTTTTTCTAAAATATCAATGGCGTCGATTTTTCTTTTATTGGAAAACCATAACCGGGTGATTTTACCGCCCCCCTATATGTGTTGCGGGTATCCGTTTCTGGTGAATGCAAAGAAAAAAGAATATGACCGGATGGTGCTTGAAAATATTATTATTTTGACCCAGATAAGAGATATGTTCAGAGATCTGACATTTGATGCCTGCATTGTCAGTTGCGGCACCTGCATGGAATCTCTTGATGAAATCAATATGTTACAGATATTTGACTGTCCGATTCAAGATATTTCAGAATATGTATTAAATCAGGATCGATCCATGAAAATAAATCAGGATTATCTTTATCATACGCCCTGTCATGATTCTTTAAAGGAGACTGCAACGGCATTGCTGGAAAGCCATTTGAATGGGAACGCCATTCAGAAGATTCCGTATTGCTGTTCTGAAGCCGGGACAATGGCACTTTCAAGGCCGGATATCGCCAATGCGCTGCTGGAACGGAAACATCAAGCACTGAAAAACCACACCATAAAAGAGGGGGCGGTGAAAATATTAACCAATTGCCCTTCCTGCATACAGGGGCTTTCCCGTCATCAAGGGATGAAATTGAAACCCATCCATCTGGCACAGGAACTGGCTTTGATTAAAGGCGGGAAAAACTGGGAAATAAAATTTAAACGGATTGTCTGTCAAAATGAGGTTGTCACATTTTAATATGAATCTTGTCCTTCTGGAAAATAAAGATTTTGTTGACCATGACCGGGTTGTGATTCAAGGAAGACGCTTCAAGCATTTGATCTCGGTGAACAAGGTGGTACAAAATGACCAACTGGTCTGCGGTCTTTTAAATGATAAGACGGGTACAGGAGTAGTTACAAATATATGGAAAGCGTCTCTTGAAATGGCAGTTCATCTGACTGATCCGCCACCCGAGCCTTTACCCCTGACCCTTATTTTAGCCCTTCCAAGGCCGAAAATGCTGAAACGGATAATAGAGAGCGTGACCAGCCTCGGGGTTAAAAAAATTTATCTGATAAATTCATGGCGAGTGGAAAAAAGTTTTTGGCAGACCCCTTTACTGAAAGAAGATCAGCTTAGAAAATATATGATTCTGGGGCTGGAACAAAGTCGTGATACGGTATTACCTGATATTTATCAAAAAAGGTTTTTTACTCAATTTGTAAATGAGGAATTGTTTCAAATTTCAAAAAACACCTTGTGCATTACCGCCCATCCCAAAGCGTTATCTGTCTGCCCATCGGGTGTAAACAAAGAGATAACACTTGCGATAGGCCCTGAGGGCGGATTTATTGATATTGAAGTAGCAACATTGGAAAAACAGGGGTTTTCCCCATACCATATCGGGCAAAGAATTTTAAAGGTTGAAACCGCTGTTACTTGCTTGATTTCACGATTATATTCATAAAAGAGGAAAGACCCTATGAAAGACAAAAAGAAAATTGATAAAGAACGGAAAATGGCTTATGATGCCTTGCCCTTAAACGTTAAAGAAAGTTTGACCGAGGAAGAAAAAGAGCTATTTTTTTATGCAGAGCAATGGCCGGATTCTTTGTTTGAAAAACTGGAAGAATTCATTATTAAAGAGTAATCTTTGTTTTTTTTTCATCAAGATATTCCCATCTTTCATAAAGAAGTTGGGCTTTTTCCTGTGCCTGTTTGAGCAGGGAACAATACTGGTTCATTTTTTCAGGGATGCTTATGATTTCAGGTGATTGTATTTTATCGGAAAGCGAT
>JAFCZY010000470.1 GCA_019314105.1 Deltaproteobacteria bacterium | reverse complement strand
TTTGAATGCTCTCTCATAAGGGAAAAAAGATCTTTAAAGAATTTTAAATATTGGGGACGGGAAAAATCTGAAATACTTCCTTTCATGTAATGGTCTGCCATTTTTTTAAAATAAGGGGGATCAAAAAAAATCAGGTCGGGTTTTTTACCAGCCGGAACGGGCCAGGTCAGATTTTCAGGGTCCCATAAAAAAGGCTCTATTTCCGGCCTTGTCTTCATCCGGTCCAAAAGATCAAAAGACCAACACAAGATCGTTTTGCCTTGTAAAGTAAAAAAGAGTGTGAGCAATAAGCTGGGCAGGGATTCTTCCGGGCCAGTCATCTCCGAACCTGTGATCCACATCATTGAAATACCAGTGATCCCATGTCCGCAATCCCCAGTTTAAATCCTTAAACCGTTTTTAGAATCCTGAAGGATTTTATTAAAAAGGTCATCGTTTTTTGAGGCATATTTTGTAATGGTTTCTCTGTGGATATTTAGCCGCCGGGCAATACGAACGAGAGGGATGCCAAGCCGAGTCATTGAAGCAACCTTGATTTCAGTGCGAAATTCCTGCTGGTGTTCGTCTTTTTTTTGTTCTTTTTTCTGGTTTGCTTTTTCCAGGTCTTCTGCAAATACCCGGATCTCTCTTGCACTGAATTCATTCAGCTTAAGTTTTGGTAAAAGATCATTAGTCCGGCCTTTAAACGGGATGGAATTTTTCTGGGTGACATCTTGAAAAACCTTATCAGACACCTGTTCTATTCTTGCAAGAGCCTTTGTCCAGATATGCTTTTTATATCTTTGCCTTATTCAAGTCATATTTAACGGATGCTTTTTGAACTTTTGAAGGAATGTCGGTTAATAAAGTCAGGTCGTGCATCAGAAAAGACTGCCACTTCAGGGGTTTCGGGAGGTTTTTAAAGATTGAATCTACCTGTTTAACAAATTTGTTAAACAACACTTCTGCTTCCTTGGAAACCAGAGAGCCTCTATCTTTGCTAACCCTTATAGAATGGAGCTTTGACAGCAATTTATGTACCCTTTCAAGGGGTGTTTTACCTACCGTCAAATAGTCGGCATCTTTGCCCATTTCTACATCAATGATTTCAATGGTAGCTTCAAATGTTTAACTGCCCTGAACCTTCGT
Source organism: Deltaproteobacteria bacterium (assembly GCA_019314105.1). Taxonomy (GTDB): domain Bacteria; phylum Desulfobacterota; class Desulfobacteria; order Desulfobacterales; family Desulfobacteraceae; genus Desulfobacula. The sequence continues at coordinate 1,058 of JAFCZY010000470.1, read as the reverse complement.
TCTCCTGCAATAAGCTGATACCGGCCTTTTTTTTGCGGCCGGACGATAATCGGTTCAATCAATCCATCCCGTAAAATACTTGCTCCAAGTTCTTTTAAGCTGTTTTTATCAAAGTATTTGCGGTGTTGATAGGGAGAAGGATCAATCTTTTTAATATCGATCATATGGAAAGAAAATTGATAATCTTTATTGTCTGTTATGGGCATAATCCATCCATATAGAAAAAAATCGTAATGCACTGGTTTAAAGATATAGATGTTTTATAAAGAATATTATCAAAAAAGTAAAACTAATATGACACGATGAACCGATTAACAATGGAAATTAAATCCCTGCGGCAGATTAACAATGGAAATTAAATCCCTGCGGCAGAGACAAATTTCTGAGCATCGGGCACTTCACACCTTTGAAAGCATTCTCGGACAAAGCCCGATGATACAGAAATCTACAAAAATATCTAAAAGGATATCTACAGTAAATACAGATGTTCTCATTACAGGAGAAAGTGGAACAGGGAAAGAACTCTTCGCTCAATCAATTCACAATTTTAGCAATCAGGATAATCCCTTTGTGCGCGTGAACTGCCCTGCAATACCTTTCGAGCTGGCCGACCAGGGGACCATTTTTCTTGATGAAATAAATTCATTTAAAATAGTTGATTTCAGTTTTTTATTTCCTTCCCGGTATCGGGGGACAACGGTAGCCAACAATTCTCTTTTTGAATAAAAACTCATTGATAACCTCACAATCTCTACCCTCCACATTTTATAATAATCTGTTTTGGGTAACATTATTCGTGAGGCAATAGAACCGCTATGGTTACATTTAAAGTGAGTCAATGCGCAAAACCATCAAAGCATCTACAGCCACTGGTTTCCCTTTACAGATCATCAACGGATTGATATCAATTTCCTTTATCATCGGGACCTCACACCCCAATTGATCCAGTTTGACAAGAATTTTGGCAAGAGCATTTCTATCAACGGCACCTGCCCCGCGAAAACCGTTAAGAAGTTTCTGGGTTTTCAATCTATGATACCCATGGCAGTCTGCAATTC
>JAFCZY010000193.1 GCA_019314105.1 Deltaproteobacteria bacterium | reverse complement strand
ACAAAAGAAATAGAAACGGTCATGGTCTATGATGACTATACCATCGGGGTAAAAAGCACGAAAGCCGTACCGGATCTGTACTTAAAATTAGGCATATCTCCCATACCAAAACACTACTTTGGCACGCTTGATGAAACCTTTGTCCAGAAGTATAATTGGAAAATTGTTCCCAATACCGGTGCTTACCAAATCAGTGATTTTAAAAAAGGAAGATTTATTAAATTCAAAAGAAAGAAAGACTGGTGGGCTAAAGATCATAAATTTTTGAAAAACCGGTTTAATGTTGATGGTGTCGTGTTTGATGTCATCCGGGATGGTAACCTTCAATGGGAATATTTTAAAAAAGGGAAGCTTGATGCCTTTGGCCTGACAATGCCCAAATACTGGCATGAAAAATCAAATATTGCTTTGTTTCAAAAAGGGTATATTCATAAAATCTGGTTTTTTAATGATCAGGAGAGATCAGCCCAGGGAATGTGGCTTAACCAGGATAAAGACATATTCAAAGACAGGCGGCTGTGTTATGCATTTGCCCATGCAATGAATATTGAAAAAGTCATCAACAATGTGTTAAGGAAAGATTATTTCAGGCTGTCCCAGGCTTTTTTCGGGTATGGAGAATATACCGATTATGGGATAAAACCAAGACGTTATGATATCGCAAAGGTAGAAAATCTAATGATGTCTGCCGGCTGGACAAGAGGGGGGGATGGTGTCTGGCAAAAGGAGGGGAGAAGATTCTCTGTTAAGGTCACTTATAGTTATGAAGAACATACGCCCAGGCTTGTGGTGCTGAAAGAAGAGGCATTAAAAGCAGGCATTGAACTGCTGCTTGAACGCCTTGATTCCACTGCCATGTTTAAAAAATTTCTGGAAAAAAAACATGATGTCGCGTGGATGGGATGGAGTACAAACATAAGGCCCTCTTATTGGCAGGGGTGGCATTCTGACAATGCCCATAAACCTCAGACCAATAATATTACCAACACGGATGATCCCAAACTGGATAAACTGATTGATACATACCGGGCAAGCCTGAATGAAGAACAAAGGATAGATCTGTCAATAAAAATCCAGGATGCCATCCATGAAACCGGTGCCTTTGTTCCTACATTTATGGTGCCGTATGTCCGGCTGGGATACTGGAGATGGCTTGAACTTCCTGATTTCCATGGAACCCGGCGATCTGACAGCCTGTTTGATCCTTTCTCATCCACAACCGGCGGCCTTTTCTGGATCAATGCTGAAAAAAAGGATGAAACCCTCACTGCCATCAAAAAGGATAAGATCTTTCAACCGGTTATTATAATAGATGAAAAATTTAAGGTGGAGTAATCGGCTATGGTTGATCAAATTGTTTTAGATGTCAGGGACCTTGTCATTGAATTTAACACGGAACTGGGTGTTATCCGAGCCGTTGAACAAGTGGATTTCCAACTTAAAAAAGGCAAAATTCTCGGCATTGCCGGAGAGTCCGGATGTGGCAAAAGTGTTACCGCTCTCAGTATCATGAGACTTTTACCCAAACCCATTTCACGGATTGTTCAGGGACAGGCAATCTTTAATGATCAAAATATTTTTGACCTGCCAATAAGTGACATGCATCATATCCGGGGTAAAAAAATTTCCATGATTTTCCAGGAGCCTATGACCGCCCTGAACCCGGTCCATTCAATTGGCAAGCAGATGATTGAAATTTATAAACTTCATTTTTCAGAATTGTCATTTGCTGAAATGACAACCGCCGCTGTCAGGATGGTAGAAAAAGTAGGGATTCCTGATCCTGACAAGGTGATGAAAAAATATCCCCACCAGCTTTCCGGCGGTATGAGACAACGGATAATGATCGCCATGTCACTGGCATGTGAACCGGATATCCTTATAGCAGATGAACCCACCACAGCATTGGATGTAACCGTCCAAGCCCAGATTCTGGAGTTAATTAAATCCCTTCAGAGAAAATCAGAAATGTCTGTGATTTTGATCACCCATGATTTGGGGGTTATTGCAGAAAATTGTGACGATGTTGTTATCATGTATGCCGGAAGAATTGCTGAAAAAGCTGACGTTACGACACTTTTTGAATATCCGAAACATCCGTATACGAAAGGATTGTTAACATCAATTCCTTCGCTTGCCAAAGGACCCAAAACCATTCTTCCGACAATCAAGGGGAATGTCCCGTCGTTATTGGATATGCCGGAAGGTTGTCGATTTGCAGGCCGTTGTCCATTGGTTGAAGATATCTGTAGAAAAACAGTTCCGATAGAGCGAAATATGGGACAAAATCATACAGCAGCCTGTCATTTACTAGATGTATGAATTCATAAAAAAAGAAGTGTTATTTAAAATAATCCTTGATTTTTTAAATCAAAGTCAATAATACTCAACAAAGCCTCTTGGATAAAGGCTTGCAGTTTCGTTCTAAAGGGAAGACCCATCTGTTCATGTGGCAAGACCTTAAGTTTGAAACTATATTATTTATTTTAAGTAAGGAGAACGTCACAATGGCAAATGGGATTGTAAAATGGTTTAACGATTCAAAAGGGTACGGCTTTATTGAGCAAGAAGATGGACCGGATGTATTTGTTCATCATTCAGGTATCAATGGAAATGGGTTCAAATCACTGAATGAAGGCGATAAAGTTACTTTCGATGTGGAAGATGGCCAGAAAGGGCCTGCAGCCGTTAATGTAACTGTTGTATAAAGTTTTACAAAGGGTTTTCTTGAAATTTGAAATGTTGATAGAAAACCCTTTTTTTATGCCCACGACCCCAGACGATCAGCCTTAGAAGAAACGAAAAAGGATTTGGTATATGAATTTTTCCCATATGATCACCACAGTGGATACGCATACCATGGGAGAGCCTACACGGGTCGTAACTGCTGGAATCGGTCATATTCCAGGGGCAACAATGTATGAGAAAAAACAATGGCTTTCTGAAAATCGAGATGACATTCGCCGAATGCTGATGCTGGAACCTCGTGGGCATCAGGATATGTTTGGTGCCATCCTTACCGAACCCGTATCTAAAGATGCCCGTGCAGGCGTAATTTTTATGGACGGGGGCGGATATCTGGACATGTGCGGCCATGGGAGCATCGGCGCTGTAACGGTTCTCTTCGGGACAGGGATAATTCCTCTGGACCCCAACAAAAAGAAGATTACCCGCGATATTGCTCTGGACACCCCGGCTGGATTGATTCATGCCCGTGCCGAGATAGCAAATGGCCGGGTTTCAAGCGTCACTATTCGCAACCGGGAGTCTTTTTTTGAAGTCTCCACCGAAGTCGTCCTTGAATCTGTTGGAACAGTATCAGTGGATATCGCCTATGGCGGTAATTATTTTGCCCTTGTCAATGTCCAGGATCTGGGGCTCCAAATTAAACCGGCTGATATTGATCCCTTAAAACAGATGGCACTGGAGATCAGGTCTCAGATTAATCAAACAGTTAAATGCGTACATCCCATTACAAAAACAGCTGCCGAGGTTGCGCTGGTGGAAATTTACGAAAACACTACGCCCCCTCGCAATATTGTGGTATTCGGCCAGGGACAGATTGATCGATCACCCTGCGGCACCGGTACCAGTGCAAAAATGGCGCTATTGTATCATAAAGGGCGATTGAAAATTGGGAAACCCTATGCGTACAGAAGTATCTTTGGGACAGAATTTGTGGGGACTATCATCCAGGAAACTACAATAAACGGAAAGCCGGCCATTATTCCTGAAATAACCGGCAGTGCCTTTATAACAGGATTCCAGCAGTTTGTTGTGGATGAAAATGATCCTTACAAATTTGGATTCGACATGACAAATGACATATTTTAATACCATAATATGGCAATTCTTGAAGTAAAAAATCTTAAAAAATATTTTCCGGTCACCGGCGGGGTATTTTTAAGACGTACGGGATGGGTATACGCCCTTGACGATGTCTCCTTTGCACTGAACAAAGGAGAAACCCTTGGTATTGTAGGTGAATCAGGATGCGGCAAAACAACCCTGGCCCGATGTCTCATGGGACTCTATGACCCATCGGATGGGCAAGTCATTATAAAAAATCAGGTTATTTCCAGTCTCAATTCCCAGCAGAGGAAAGAACTTGCATTAAATTTACAAATGATTTTTCAGGATCCGTTTGAATCATTGGATCCCAGGCAGACCGTCAAACAGATACTGGAAGAAAAATACATTATTCATGGCAAAAATAGCGGGAATCTGGATTCAACCATCAATCAATTGATTAAACGTGTCGGGCTCTTACCCGATATGCTGTCTCAATTTCCCCATGAGTTTTCAGGCGGCCAGCGCCAGAGAATCGGTATCGCAAGAGCCATCAGCCTGGAACCGGAAATCATTGTTTGTGATGAACCGGTGTCAGCATTGGATGTTTCCGTTCAATCCAAAATTTTAAACCTTTTACTGGAACTTCAGCAGACAATGGGGCTGACATATATTTTTATTTCCCATGATTTATCTACATGTTTCAGACAGAATCGCTGTCATGTATCTGGGAAAGATTGTGGAAATGGCAGATGCAGATGATATCTATACTAACGGACAGCATCCCTATACCCATGCGCTTTTATCTTCGATTCCCGTACCGGACCCGAAATCTGGCCGAAACCGTATTGTCTTAAAAGGAGAGGTGCCTTCTGTGGAAAATCCGCCTGCCGGATGCAACTTTAATACCCGATGTGAGTATGTTCAAACTATTTGTCTTGAGAAAGAGCCAGAACTACTTGGAAACAAAGACAATCCAAACCATTTAACTGCCTGTCATCTCTTCCATCCGCCAATCAGGTGAAGATGGATATGAAAAATCACCTGGCCGCCGCCTTTTTCAACATTGAATAATAATTTATATCCGGATTCATTAACCCCCTGCTCTTTTGCCATATCTCCGGCAAGCGTGAAAAGACCGGAGATAATTGATTCGTCTTCCTTTTGCAAATCGTTGATGCTTCTAATATGCTTTTTGGGCACCAGCAGCACATGAACCGGAGCCGCCGGCTTGATATCCCTGAAAACAACATAATCATCATCTTCATATAAAAACTCAGTGGGGAGTTCCCGGTTAACAATTTTACAGAACAGGCAATCAGTGGACATTAAAACTCCTTTAACCTATTATAATTTATCAATTTCTTTCATCAAATTTTTCATAGCAATACCTGCCTTTTCCTCAAGAAAAATATCCGTAACAGAACTTGTATATTCAGATATGTAAGGATTTATTTCAATAATTTGGGCGCCATTTGATTTGGCAGCCAGCGGAATCGTGTTTGCCGGTGCCACAGTCCCTGTGGTACCGATCAGGATAAAACAGTCTGCCTTTCTTGTCTCATTAAATGAAAGGGTGCTTGCAGGTTCAGGAATGGCTTCTCCAAAAAAAATTACATCCGGTTTTAAAATTCCATCACATTTCTCACACACTGGGGGCAGAACATTCAGATCAATTTGAAAAATCTTGTATTTTGCCCTACAGTTAAGGCAGACAAGATTTTTTAAAGACCCGTGAAATTCATGGACATTTTTACTGCCCGCATCATAGTGCAGGTTATCCACATTCTGGGTAATCACCGAACTTAACATATGGTTAGCCTCAAGTTCTGCCAGACCATAATGGGCAGCGTTGGGTTTTATTTTTCCAAACAAGTCATAAAAAATTTCCCGGATCACCTCCCAGGACTGCTTTGTATGGCTGTAAAAATACTGGATATCAAAGGTCTGGGGGTCATATTTATTCCAAAGGCCGTTTTCCCCTCTGAACGGCGGGATACCGCTTTCCACGGAAATACCAGCACCAGTAAACGCAACACACCGTTTGGATGATTTAATAATCTTTGCTGCTTGAGTATACATAAAAGAGCTCTCCCGAGATAAATTCAGACCAAATCCATGATGTCAAAGGTATTGGTCCATAGTTCTGCAATCAGCAATTTATTGCGGAGAACATCTCCGCGATTCAGCAAAACTTTCAGGCATTCGGAGGATTGAAGGGCTGCAACAAAAAGCGCACAATACGCAATATTGCCCGTCCTTGTTTCAACCCCTTTTGATTGTTTCTCTCTTTTTTTCCCATATATCAATTCATATCCCTTATCCCCCGGAAAGATAGTTGTCACCTGACCGGCAACCCCTGCAATGGCGCCGGATATTATGGGAATGGATGCTTTTTGAGCGGCTTTTTGCAACATGAATCTTGTATCTATAGCATCCAGGCAGTCCATCACCACATCTGCATTTTTTATCCGTTCATGGAGATTGGATTCATCCACATATTCAACCAGATGCTTCACAATGACCTCGGAGTTGATGGCATTTACCCTGTCTTTTGCCGCCTGTGCCTTGGGAACGTCTATCAGATGTTCTTCACTCAAGAGTTGACGGTTTAAATTACTGGCTTCAAATGAATCCCCGTCAATCAGGGTTAAATGACCGACCCCAACCCTTGCCAGCATTTCACAGACACCGCCACCAAGACCACCTAAACCGATCACAACAACTTTTGATGCCCCCAGTATTTTTTGTTCCTCAAGGGAAAGCGTATTAAAATTTCTATCATACCGGCCTTCAAATTTTGAGATTCCCATGATCTATCCACCTCCAACCGATGGGAAAAGCCCGACCCTGTCATTATTTTTCAATCGATATTTGTTATCCTGCCGTTTCCCATTAATAAAAATCAATTTCACAAGCTCTGAAGGAATATCAACATCCAAGATAAGTTTTTCCACGGTGGTTTCTTCAGGAATTTCAAGACACCCACCGGCTTTTGGAAGATATTTGGATAAGGTTACAAACAGCTTCAATTCTATTTTTATCATAATTTTAAGTTTACACTTTTTGCTTCTGCTGTTATTAA
>JAFCZY010000192.1 GCA_019314105.1 Deltaproteobacteria bacterium | reverse complement strand
ATTAAAATTATGGTCGATTTCTACAAGATTGTTTCTTATCTGCCAGTTGAGGTTCTGGTTCATGTTGGACGTCAGCGTTCCAGGGTCCATGGAATCAGTGGTTGACCCGCCAGTGCAGCCCATTATAAACCGTCCGCCTTTCCGGGGAGTTGCTGCCATGGCATTACCTGACAAAAGGGCGGGTGACACGGCAGCGGCAAGCCCCAGGGCAGAGAGGCCGCTGATAAATTGTCTGCGGGTAATTTTTTTCTGGTTAAACATCTGTGTTAAAAATGATACGTCAGTCATAATTCTCTCCTCTTCATTAAAGTATTGAAGTTAAGTGATTGATCAAATAAAGGTTGAGGCCCGCTCGTCCAGAAGGTTGTCCAGCCAGTCCGGGTCCATCTCAGGTACGGATGCCAAAAGTTTGTCTGTATATTCGTGATAAGGGGGAGCCAGAACTTTCTTCTTCTCACCCTGTTCAATAATTTTGCCTTCCAGCATAATCACAATCTTATCTGCTATGGCCTTGACTGTTGCAAGATCATGGGTGATAAACAGGTACGCCATGTCAGTCTTATTTTGCAAATCCTGCAAAAGATCCAGTATGCCTTCTGCCACAAGCTGATCTAAAGCGGACGTGACTTCATCGCAGATGATCAGATCCGGTTCTGCTGCCAGGGCTCTGGCAATGCAGATCCGCTGTTTTTCCCCGCCGGAAAGCTCTGTGGTCAGGCGGTCAATATAGATATCCGGATCCAGTTCGATTTTCCGTAACAAATCCTTTATTCGATCTTTTGCCTTTTGCCCCCGTATGCCAAAATAAAATTGAAGGGGTCTGCCAATCACTTCTCTGACCGTCTGTTTTGGATTTAATGCCGTATCCGGCATCTGATAAATCATTTGCATTCTTCTTAAATCTTCTTTTTTTCTCTTTTTCAATGAACCGGGAAGTTTTTTGCCAAGAAACGTTATAGATCCATGAATAGCAGGAAGAAGACCTGTAATCACCCGTGCCAGGGTGCTTTTTCCACTGCCGGATTCTCCAACCAGTGCAACTGTTCTGCCTTTTCTGACGACAAGGTTGATATCTTCAAGAACATTTTCATGGCCCGTATAGGTTGCCGCCACATCTTCGATTTCCAGAATCACGTCCATTTTGTCAGTAATGGCTTTTGTTTCCCTTAACGCTCTGACATTTAACAACTCCCGGGTATATTTTTCTTTGGGTTTTTTAATCAACGTTCTGGTTTCGCCCTCTTCAACAAGCCGGCCGTTCCGTAACACCATAATCCGGTGAGCTACCTGGGCTACCACCGCCAGATCATGGGTAATATAAAGAGCAGCCTTGTTCATTTTTTCGGTAATTTCCTTGACAGCAGCCAGAACTTCAATCTGGGTGGTGACATCCAGGGCAGTTGTGGGTTCGTCAAACACAATGATATCCGGTTTGCAGGACATGGCCATGGCCACCATGGCTCTCTGGAGCTGCCCGCCTGAAAGTTCATGGGGATACCGGTACCCAATTTTTTCAGGTGTAGGCAAAAACAAACGCCGATAGATTTCTATGGCCTCTTCTTCAGCCTCTTTATATTTCATCAGCCCATGGTGGACGGGTGCTTCTGCATACTGTTTTATGACATGATGGGATGGGTTAAAAGAAGCCGCCGCACTCTGGGCCACATAGGCAATTTTGGATCCCCTGACCAGTCTCAAATCTTCCTCAGTCGCATCAAATAATTCTATCCCTTCAAGATTGATAGATCCGGATGTGATCCTGCACCCCTGGCGTGCATATCCCATGGAAGCCAGGCCAATGGTGGATTTGCCGGCACCGGATTCGCCGATAAGGCCAAGGACCTCTCCTCTTTTCAGCTCAAGACTGATATCACTGACAATGGGATGCCATTCTTCTTCGTAAAACCCTTCAATATACAGATTTTTTATTTCGATCAGATTGTTCATGCTATCTTCCTTTTCTATTCATGCAGGCCGCTTGATAAATGTAAAAACCAGTCAACAATTAAATTGACGCCCACTGTTAAAAAAGCAATGGCAGCGGCCGGGATTAAAGGGGTATAGATGCCGAATGTAATGGCCCCGGCATTTTCTTTGACCATTCCCCCCCAGTCTGCCAGAGGCGGCTGCAGACCTAATCCAAGGAAACTTAAAGAAGCGATAAAAAGAAATACAAAACAAAATCTCAAACCAAATTCTGCCACAAGCGGCGGCATGGCATTGGGTAGAATTTCATGTCGTATGATCCACCAGAGCCCTTCTCCTCTCAATCGGGCTGCTTCTACAAATTCCATCACCTCAATATCCATGGCAACGGCCCTAGAAAGGCGGTAAACCCGGGTGGAATCCAGAAGAGCGATGGTAAAAATCAAGGTGGGGATAGATGATCCCAGAACGGATAAGATCATCAAAGCAAAAATTAATGTTGGAAATGCCATGATGATATCAATGATCCGGCTTATTATCTGGTCTACCCAGCCGCCTTTAACTGCTGCAATAAAGCCCAGGAAGGATCCAAATCCAAATGAAAGAATCGTTGTAATAAATGCGAGCACTATTGTATTCCTTGCACCAAAGACCATTCGGGTAAAAAGATCTCTTCCGATATGGTCAGTACCAAAATAAAACTGGCCACAAAAACTTTCCCATACATCCCCGACCACACTGGTTTCTCCATAAGGGGCGATCAAGGGTGCAAAAATAGCTACCAGACAATTTAAAAGAACGATGCCCATACCGATTCGGGCGGAGAGAGGGGATTGTCGTAATAATTTCAGCACAAAGGAACTCCCTTTAAATTTGAGATTGTCTCAGTTTCGGGTTGGAAAGCATGGACAGGATATCAGCCGAGAGGTTTAGAAAAATATAAACAATGGAAAAAATTAATCCTGACGCCTGTACCACAGGAAGATCTCTCTTGGCGACTGAATCAACCAATAGTTGCCCCAGTCCTGGATAGACAAACACGACTTCTACAATGACAACACCCACAATAAGATATGCCAGGTTGATGGCAATCACATTGATTACCGGTGACAATGAATTGGGAAATGCATGATGCACTATGATTCTCAATCGGTTTATCCCTTTTATTTCGGCCATTTCAATATAGGCACTGGCCAGCACATTGATTATGGCCGCCCTTGTCTGCCGCATCATGTGTGCCGTCACCACACAGGTCAGGGTCAGAGAAGGCAGAAAGATTGCATATAGTTTGCTGCCAAACCCCATGTTTGTGTCAATGATTGCCAGACTGGGGAAAATATTGAATTTAACAGACAAAATACCGATCAGAATATAAGCAATAAAAAATTCCGGGAAAGAAATAAACGAAAGGGTGGTGGTTGAGATCAGCTTGTCAAATAAGGTATTCCGATAAAATGCCGCCAACATGCCTAAAAAAATTGCCAGAGGAATTGCAATCATGGCAGTGGACAGGGCTAAAAACAACGTATTGGCAAAGCGCCAGCCAATTAATTCTGAAACAGGCCTGCCATTGGCCAGGGAATTGCCAAAGTCACCATGAACAAAATCATTCAGCCATGCACCATATCGAATATGCGGGGGCAAATCGAGTTTAAGTTCTTTTCGAAATGCCTCGACTGTTTCAGGGGTGGCAGATTGTCCCAGTACGGTCTCTGCCACGTCCCCCGGCAATAATTCTACACCAATAAAAATAATCAAAGAGATAATAAATACAGTTATCAGGCTCGCACCGCTGCGTTTAAAAATTAGAATTAAAACATTTTTCATAGAGGAACCCATCTTCTTTCTTTTATCTATATTTTTATCAAAGTATATCGGACACTAACTAATTTGTCAAATGGTCCTTTAAAGACAACTTCTTATTTTAATTGACATACAACATATAAAATATTATATTTTATGGGTTTAAAAGCATAGTATGCTATGTTTTTAATATTTATTTTAATATGGCAAACAACCTTAAATTTGATCCTATAAAAAAGGGTTTAAGATGAATAATACAAATGACGAGCGGTGTAGAAATTTTTTAATCGCCCTGCGAAAAATTATGCAGGCCATAGATCGGCATTCAATAACCCTGAAAAACAAATTTGGTTTGACCGGACCTCAGCTTATTCTTCTACAGTCAGTATCCACAGATAAACAAATTTCTGTGACACAGCTTTCAAAAAAAATCAGCTTAAGTCAGGCCACAGTAACGGATATTACAAAACGCCTTGAGAAAAAAAATTATATTACAAGAAGAAGAAGTTTAGGAGATAAGCGCAAAACAAATATAGCGCTTACGGAAAAAGGAAAAATGATACTGAATACAGTGCCTCCGCTTCTCCAGGAACAGTTCACAGATCGATTCTCCAAACTGGAGCGGTGGGAGCAATTAATGATTGAAAGTTCATTTGAACGGGTTGTATCCATGATGTCTGCAGAAAATATTGAGGCCTCCGCAATAATGATAACCGGTTCAGTAGACCCGACAGAGTCATAATAATCGTATTCAATAAAAGTCGGCATTTATTGTAATTTATTGACCGTCAGTGTATATCATAAGCAAAAAAAAAAATGATATAAAAGGGTTGAAAACATATTTATGAAAATAAAAAAGGTGATGAATCATATTGTCCAATGGCTTGAT
>JAFCZY010000191.1 GCA_019314105.1 Deltaproteobacteria bacterium | reverse complement strand
CATTGTGTCAGCCAGTTCAGCCATGAAAGAATTGCTGGATACGGCATCCAGAGCTGCAAACAGTGAGGCAACGGTTTTAATTACCGGTGAATCCGGTACCGGTAAAGAAGTTCTGGCACGGTTGATTCACCAGAACAGCCCCCGAAGTAATGGCCCCATGGTTGCGGTCAATTGTGCGGCCATTCCTGTAGGATTATTAGAAAGTGAGCTTTTTGGTCATGTGAAAGGATCTTTTACCGGTGCTATAAAAGATAGGAAAGGCCATTTTCAAACGGCTTCCGGCGGGACACTTTTTTTAGATGAGATTGGAGAGCTGGCAACCGATATCCAGGTTAAACTATTACGGGCAATTCAGGAAAAAGAAGTCCAGCCCGTGGGCGCTGAAAGGGAAAAGAGCGTTGATATCAGGATTGTTGCAGCCACAAACCTGAATCTTCAAAAAAGAATCGCACAGGGGAACTTCAGGGAGGATTTATATTACAGATTGAGCGTAATTCCTTTATTTATTCCGCCGTTAAGGGAGCGAATCGAAGATATTCCTGCCCTGGTAAAGCACTTTTTAAAGAAGTTTGATGCGCCCCGGGATGTTTTTTTCTCTCCTAAAGCCCTGGATGTACTAAATACTTATCAATGGCCGGGGAATATCAGAGAAATGCAGAATATTGTCGAACGATGTATTATTTTAAGGAAAAAAAGTGTGATTGAGCCTGAAGATCTTCAGTTGCTTGATCATAAACCATCGGTGTCACCCCTTACTCCTGTCATCCCTGATGAAGGGATTGCTCTGGAGGATATCGAAAAAAATTATATTTTAAAAGCCCTTGAAAAAGCTAATCAAAATCGGTCGGAAGCGGCTAGATTGTTAAAAATACATAGACATGTTCTTTTATATCGGCTGAAAAAATATGGTCTGTAAACTTGTAGATTATTCTACATCTGTCTGTGGAATAATCTTCAAATCGATTTTTTCTCAGGTGAGTCTTTCTGGCTCACAATCAAATAATTTCTTATCTTTTCAATCTATTAGAATTTAATCCAATTAAATTAAATCATTGGCACGGGTCTTGATCTATAGCTGGAAGTAGATTGATAAAAATATTTAATTAAACGGAGGATAACGTGAAAAGAATAAAGCGTATTATCTTTGGTTCTGCTGTATTATCGCTGGTTTTAATGGCAGGATGGGTCATGGCTGAAACCCCCCGGACTCAAAATTTAAGTCGAGCTGTCCTGAAAATAGACAGTCTGTCCTGCGGGGGATGCTTTTCCTCAATCAATGCAGGACTTACTCCTTTGGAGGGATATTCAGGCATGGGAGCAAATTTATTCAGAAAATTGATTGCAGTAGATTTTGCTACACCGTTAACAGCTGAGAAAATAACCCAGACACTTTTGGACATCGGTTATCCTGGAAAACTGGAAACGGTTGATACCATCTCACAAGAAGAATCTTTTACCTATATTGAATTCAAAAAAACCGGGCTCTCATCTGGTGGCGGCGGTTGCTGTAGTACCGGTGGACTCCCACCAAATAGCAATAACAATCAAGGTTCACTCGGCCAGACAGCACCATCTGGTGGTTCATGCTGCTCACTTCCGGGCGTTTTTCAATCAACAGAAAAAAATTAATCTTAAGGAAAAGAATGATGAAATTATATCAGAAGATACTCACCGGCTTTACAATCCTTTTGATACTGCTTTTTGCAGGTTCAAATGCCTATGCACTTTTTGGAAGCAAATTTAAAACTATGACGCCTAAAGACGGGAAAGTCTATATTCCCATAAAAAAAGTTGCTGACGGCCAGGCCCATTATTTTAAAACAAAATCAAATGACGGAACCATAGTAGATTATTTTTTGGTTCAAAGTACGGATGGAGTGATCCGTGCGGCTATTGATTCCTGTGATGTCTGTTATCGCTCCGGCAAAGGATATGTCCAGGATGGCAATTTTATGGTCTGCACCAATTGTGGCAGACGGTTTGCTACGGACAGGATCAATGAAATTAAAGGTGGATGCAACCCGGCTCCGTTAATGCGGGTGATTGATGGGGATAATCTTGTGATTTCCATGCAGGATATTAATGCCAATGCATGGTATTGCAAGTATAAATAGCTTAGACAAAGGATGTTTACATGGCATATGATCCGGAAAAATATCGAGAAAAGAGAGAAAAAGTCCTTGGCATAAGAAAAAAAGGCTTGGGATTTGGTACTATCGCAGTGATCGTATCGCTGGTCATTATAGCGGGACTGAGTGTTGTGACGGTTCCCCAGGCAATTTCTTATATGACCACACGTCATCTGGATGATGCGATTTTTAAACTGGAATCAGAATCTAAATGGCCCGAGAGCGTTATTACAGGGATCAATACAATTCAAGGGGTGAAAAATACTGTCACCGACAAGCATGATACACGGCTTATTGTTACCTATGACCGGCGACGAGTTAAGCTTTCCAACATTACAACTCTGTTTGGTCAGCATAATTTGAATGTTGCCCTGCTCAATCAGGTCAACCATCGTCAGTATCAGAATACTTTGAAAGAAGAAGGAGAAGATCTTGAAACTCCATAATATCTCTTTTGGAAATATTAAACGTCGAAAAGACAAAATGCTTTTTCTGATTTTGGGTCTTGTGATTGGTATTTCAACGGTTGTTACCCTTCTTTCCATTACCCAAACCATGACCCGGAATATAGAAGAACGGCTCAACCAATTCGGTGCCAATATTGTCATGGTCCCTAAAAGTGAGAACCTGTCACTCAATTACGGCGGTATTGATGTGGGCGGTGTCAGTTATAAGGTTCGGGAATTTGACCAGGAACAACTGAAGGATATCAAAACCATAAAAAACAGTAAGAATCTTTCCATTATAGCGCCTAAAGTGCTGGGGCCAGTCACGGTAAAGGGTAAAAATGTTCTATTAATGGGAGTGCTGTTTGAAGAAGAACTGGCCTTGAAAACCTGGTGGCATAAAACCGGCGGCGCCTTTCCTGAAAAGGAAAACGAGGTGATGCTGGGGTCTCAGGTAGCAAGTCTTTTTGGATTTAAAATTGGTGATACCATAACTCTTTCAGGCAAACCCTTTCAGATAGCAACAATTTTAAACCCCACCGGTGCGTCAGAAGATGATGCTATTATTGCAAGTTTAGGTGTCAGTCAAAGACTTTTAGGAAAACAAGGCAAGCTCTCAATGGTTGAGATATCGGCTTTTTGCCAGGGATGTCCTATTTCAGAAATGACATTACAGATTGCAGAAAAATTCCCCAATGCAAAAGTGACCGCCATGAAGCAGGCCGTCATGTCCAAAATGCAGTCCATTGATATGTTTAAATCTTTCAGCCTGGGGGTATCCATTCTTGTGATTCTCATCGGCTCATTGCTGGTCCTGGTCACCATGATGGGATCGGTCAACGAGAGAACAAGGGAAATCGGAATTTTCAGGGCCATCGGGTTCAGAAGGGGACATGTCATGCAGATTATTTTGCTGGAAGCTCTGCTGCTGGGTATCATTGGCGGTATCATGGGATTTGTTATTGGAAACCTGATTGCGTACGGTATTATTCCCATTGTGATCAAAGATGGAGCGTTTGCCGGAATCAACGCAAACTTAGGGATCGTCTCCATACTTATGGCGGTGGCCTTAAGCCTTCTGGCAAGCCTTTACCCTGCGTTTAAAGCCAGTAACATGGACCCGAGCGAAGCATTAAGAGCGCTTTAAAAATTAGAGAGAAAATAAAAATGACACAGATTAATCATTTAATTGAAATTCACGGATTGAAAAAAAAATATCAAAGTGGTGACATCTCAGTAGATGCCATTAAACAAATGGATTTTTTTATTGATGATGAGGAATTTATCGCCATTATGGGACAATCCGGCTCTGGTAAAAGTACGTTGCTGTCCATCATGGGGGCGCTCAATCACCCGACACAGGGAAAGATCCTTGTGGATTCCCTTGATCTCTATTCTTTAAGTACTGAACAGCGGGCTGATTTCAGAAGTGAATATATTGGATTTATTTTTCAGTCTTTTCAGCTCATACCCTATCTGACAGTGCTGGAAAATGTCAAACTTCCCATGGCGGTCACAGGCCGGACAAAGAAGATCAAAAACCAGATGGCCTTAGAAGTGATTGACCGGGTCGGGCTTGGGGCTAAGGCTCATCGATTGCCGGATCAGTTATCAGGCGGAGAACAGGAAAGAGTGGCCGTTGCAAGGGCCATTGTCAACAAACCTCCCATTATTCTGGCGGATGAACCCACAGGAAATCTGGACTCAAAAACTGCCGAAGAAATTATGCTGTTGCTACAATCTTTAAATAAAGACGGGCATACGGTTATTGTTGTCACCCATAATCAGGACGTTAAGACCTATGCAACCAGAAGCATCAAGGTTCAGGATGGAGAATGTTTTGCTTGAAAAAAGATCTCGGCCGTAAAATCAGACTGATTTTTTTACCTCCAAATTGTCAATATTGCTATTTTATGCCATACTATTTGATATGAAAGTGTTTAACTAAAAAATTGATCGATCAAATGGTGTTTAACTATGAAAACCATCATTCAGGTAGTCAGTTTTGGCTTCTCGTGTTACATCCTTATTCTGGTTGCGCTCTATTTTTTTCAGGATAA
>JAFCZY010000190.1 GCA_019314105.1 Deltaproteobacteria bacterium | reverse complement strand
GGTATCACCACAATTTTGAGAACCACCATGGCAGATACCACCTGGCCGGGTAGTCCCCATACGGGCTTTTTCCCGGACTTAGCAAGAATTGTGGGCTTCCCTGGACTCACGGACATGCCGTGGACTAAGATATCCGTATCCGGTAACGCCGATAATACGTCCACGGTAAAATCTCTTGTTCCCACAGAGCTTCCTCCGGAAATAAGTACCATATCCGTTTCTTCAAGGGCTTTTTCAACGGCTTTTCTCAAAGCGTCTGGATCATCTTTGATAATACCGTAAAGAACCGGTTCGGCATGGGCTTCCTCGATGAAACCTGACAGGGTATAAGCGTTAATATCCCGGATTTTACCAGGGACAGGTTTGGCTTCAATGGGAATGATTTCATCCCCGGTTGAAATAATGCCCACTGTTGGTGTTTTATAGACTTCAATTTTCGTAAATCCGAGTCCTGCGGCAAGCCCTTCTTCCTGTGGCCGGATAAAAGTTCCTTTAGATAAAACGACCTCTTCTTTTGCAAAATCTTCGGATGCATCAATCACATGCTGTAACGGCGCCACGCTTTTATAAATTTCAACGGAAGTGTCATCAATTAATTCTGTATGTTCCACCATGACCACACTGTCCGCCCCGTCAGGAAGCATTCCGCCGGTTGAAATTTTAACAGCCTGCCCAGACTCCAAAGTAAAATTTGGAATATCACCCATGAGAATGGTTCCGGTTATATCCAGCCAGGCAGGAGCCGATTCCGATGCACCAAATGTGGACTGTGCCACAACTGCATATCCGTCCATAGTGGCCCTCTTAAATCCCGGCATATCTTGTTCTGCAACCAGATCCCGGGAAAGAACTCTTGAAAAAGCCTCAGATACCGGTATTTTTTCAGATTCAACAGGAGAAAATTCTCCTGTCAATGCCATCACCTCTTCAAGACTTTTCACCTTAAAAAAATGGTTCATCTTAATGCCTCTTTTAATCGACTCATGGCCAATGTTACATTTTCAAGACTGTTAAATGCGCTGATTCTAATATATTGTTTGCCACACCTGCCAAAGCCTACACCCGGTGTACACACGACTGATGCACGGGTTAACAGCAAATCAAAAAAATCCCATGAGTTTCTGTCTTTTCCATCGATCCAGATATACGGAGAGTTTTCCCCGCCGATATAATCAAATCCAAGGGATTCAACGGTTTTTCTGATGATATCGGCATTGTTCAGATAATAGGCAATCTGTTCTTTGACCTGGGCTTTTCCTTCTTCCGAATAGACGGCGTGTGCGGCTTTTTGAACCGGATAGGAGACACCGTTGAATTTTGTGCTGTGCCGTCTGTTCCATAAGGCATGAAGGGAAATTTTATCCCCCTTTGAGTTAAAAATCATGCAGTCTTTGGGCACCACCGTAAATGCGCATCGCGTCCCGGTAAATCCAGCTGTTTTGGAAAAACTCCTGAATTCTACGGCGACTTCTCTGGCACCTTCAATTTCATAAATTGTTTTGGGAAGCTCATCATCCCGGATAAAGGCTTCATAGGCAGCATCAAATAAAATCAACGCCTTATTTTCTTTGGCATACTCCACCCATACTTTAAGTTCTTCTTTTGTCGCTGTGGACCCTGTAGGATTGTTGGGAAAACAAAGATAGATCAGATCCACTTTTTCATCAGGAAGTTGTGGGAGAAAATTGTTTTCTTTTAAACAATCCATGTAAACAATTCCGTTATATCTGCCATTCTCAAATTCACCGGTGCGACCCGCCATGACATTGGTGTCCAGATATACCGGATATACCGGATCAGGAATTGCTATTTTAATGTCGTTTGTAAATAATTCTTGAAAATTTCCTGTATCACATTTCGCACCGTCACTGACAAAGATTTCATCTGCTGAAATATCTGCCCCCCTGTCCTGAAAATCATTTTTTGCAATTTGGTCTCTTAAAAAAGCATATCCCTGTTCCGGGCCATATCCCCTGAAGGTCGCATCATTGGCCATTTCATCCACTCCTTCGTGGAATCCTTCAATAATGGCAGGGGCAAGGGCTTGTGTAACATCTCCAATGCCTAATCGGATGATTTGTGCTTCCGGGTTTTTAAGCTGGTATTCATCTACTTTTTTCGCAATATCGGAAAAAAGATACGATGCTTTTAATTTGTCGTAATTATCATTTGCTCTGATCATAAAATGTCCTTTTAATTCATATATATAGAAGTTTTTATACTCGTATTTACCTTTCTTCAGCTTATTTCCAATACTGCCCGGGCAAGAGATTTAAATTCTTCCACGGTCAGGGTTTCCGCCCGTCTATTCGCATCTATCCCGGCCAATTCCAATGCATGCGCCACCATTTCTTTTTTAAATTCACGATCACCACCGCCGGTCATTGAATTCTTTAATGTTTTTCTTCGCTTTGAAAAACTAGCCTTAATGACATCAAACAATACTTTTTCCTGTTCTTTATTAAAATCTTCGGGCTCCAAAAAATTAAATTTTAAAATGATAGAATCCACATCCGGCTTTGGAAAAAAAGAGGCGGGCCCGATATGAGTCACAAAGCTGATATCTGCTGCATATTGAGCCACTGCGGACAGCCTTGAATATTCCCTTCCACCCGGTGGTGCGATAATCCTTTTTGCCAATTCTTTTTGAAACATTAAAAATGCTTTTTCAACATAGGTCCTTTCTTCGATTAGTCGGATAAGGATTTGTGATGAAATATTATACGGGAGATTCCCTATGACCACCAATTTTCTGTTATTGGCTATTTCCTTTATATCAACTTTGAAAATATCTTTATTGAGGATGTCTACATTTTCTACATTTTCACTATCAAGCTCTTGCTGCAAGAGGGGTATCAGGCGGGAATCTTTTTCAACAGCTGTTACATGGAAGGCTGCCTGTGCGACAGGGATGGTAAGCGCACCCAGGCCGGGACCGATTTCTAATACCCGGGTTTCTTTTGATATCCCGATTTTTCCAACAATCAGTCTTGCCATACCCGGATTTGAGAGAAAATTCTGCCCTAATTCCTTGCCTGCATATAACTCTCTTTGTTTTAACAATTGCCCGGGATGTGTCATGCTATAATCCTCTGATTTCTGCCTAGTTTTTTTACTAATGTAGTAATAATTTTTTTAATTATATTTCATAAAAAATCACCACTTGACTTTTTTTGTCTCTGCCAGTAGTTACTTATATATACTTCAACAAAAAATAAGATTCAACAACCAATACAAACTAAGCTGTTTTACTGGTGTTTCAAGCTTTATTTTTCTTTGTTTTCATATCAATCGCATCTCGCGTTGATATTTTTTATATCTTTATTATGTCACAACAAACCTTTTTTGGGGAGGAGGCTTATCATGATAAAAAAACCAGAACATGGAACCAATTGGGAAAGTTTTATAAAAATGTTATTGGACCGGCTTGATATTCCGACAAAAGAAGATATTATCTTTTTACATGGCAGACTTGACAAGCTGGAGCAATTACTTTATCAGAAGCAACCGGCAGCTAAAAGTAGGAGGACAAGACCGGCAGGCAGACGAAAAAATGCTTCTTCCATTGTTCTTAATGTGATTGCAAATCACCCGAAAGGGACAAATTTCAAAACGATTAAGGCTGCCACCGAATTTGATGACAAAAAACTGAGGAATATCATATTCAGATTGGATAAGACAAAAAGGATTAAACGGGTAAAACGGGGTGTTTACAAAAAAGTTTAACCTGAAGATCATACGTAAAAGGAAAAATAAACTCATGGAAATTATTGGATTCAAACAAGACCAGGAACTTTGCGGGTATACCATAAAAAAAATTACTCCGCTTGAAACCATAGATTCCGTGATGGTTCAACTTGAGCATATAAAAACAAAGACAAAACACATCCATATTTTAAATAAGGATAAGGAAAATACCTTTGGCGTATTTTTCCGAACGGTTCCAACGGATTCTTCCGGTGTAGCCCATATTCTTGAGCATACCGTGTTATGCGGTTCAAAAAAATTTAATGTCCGCGATCCGTTTTTTTCCATGATTAAAAGAAGTCTGTCTACATTTATGAATGCCTTTACTGCTTCTGACTGGACCATGTATCCTTTTTCCACCCAGAATCGAAAAGATTATTACAACCTGATGGATGTATACCTTGATGCTGCTTTTTTCCCCAAAATTGATGAATTAAGTTTTAAACAGGAAGGCCATCGCCTGGAAATTCTTGGAACAGATGATAAAGAGATTGAGCTTGAATATAAAGGCGTTGTGTATAATGAAATGAAAGGCGCCATGTCTTCTCCCGGTCAGGTTCTGGGAAGATCCCTGCTCACAGCCCTGTACCCTGATACAACCTATCGGAATAATTCGGGTGGCGAACCCTCTGACATCCCGACACTCACCTGGGAAAACCTTAAAGCGTTTCATGCCAGGTATTATCACCCGTCTAATGCGTATTTTTACACCTATGGTAATTTACCATTGAAAGAAACGCTTTCATTCATCAATGAAAAAGTACTTGATCAATTTGGGAAAATCGAAATGAATTCAAAAGTCCCTTCCCAACCCAGATGGGATACGCCCAAAAAAGCAACTCATGCCTATGCTTATTCTGATCCGGAAGACGCTTCAAAGAAATATCAGGC
>JAFCZY010000189.1 GCA_019314105.1 Deltaproteobacteria bacterium | reverse complement strand
TATCGCCAATACTGATATCACAACAGCCAATGTCGAGACAATGATTGATACAACTTGCGGTCTTGCAGCAGGTAAAGAGGTTCGTGAGGTTACATGGATTTGCTATCCGGAAGCCCAGGAATCTGATGCTGAAAAAATGGGAGGGCGTTAAAATGACAGGCAAAAAGAAAGGTAAGCTGACGAAAGTACTGGATTACCTCAAATATGAGGACCCCTTTTCAAAAGGGGTGGCATTCTGCCCGGGTTGCGGTCTTGAACTTTTAGTACGATTTATTCCTCAGGTGTTGGGAAATGATATCGTTATTACAGGGACACCATCCTGTTCAGCGCCGGTACTCCTTGGACAGAACAATCAGTCCTGGCACACCCTATCCTATTTCGGGACTTTGATGACCGGAGCTGCGGCAAATGCTACAGGTCTTGCCAGGTATTACAGGAAAGCCGGGATTAAGAATACGGTGGTTTGTTTCAACGGGGATGGGACAGCCGCAGATATCGGATTTGGCAACCTGTCCGGTGCTGCAGAAAGAAACGAACCTTTTATTTATATTAGCTATGACAATGAAGAATACATGAATACCGGTATCCAGAAAAGCGGTACCACTCCTTATGGTGCGAGCACGACGACCACTCCTTTTGGATCTGCTTCCAAAGGGAAGAACCTGCGACGAATGAATCTGGCACTTAAAATGGCCATGCACAAGATCCCCTATGCTGCCACAGCAACATTGAGTGATTTGGGTGATCTGGCTAAAAAATTGTTAAAAGCCAAAGAAGCCAAAGAAAGAGGTTTTGCCTTCCTTCATGTTTTGGCTCCCTGCACGACTGGATGGGGGTATGCACCGGAGAATACCATTGAGGTTTGTCGAAGGGCTGTGAAAACAAACTACTTTCCCCTATGGGAAGCCATAAACGGCAAAATTCGGATGACCAAAATCGTTAAAAAACCCAAACCTGTATCAACCTATACTGAGTTAATAAAAAAATTCGCTCATCTAAATGAAGCAGACCTTCAGATCCTTCAGGATGATGTAGATTATGAATATTGTATGTTGGGCGGGTTGAGTGTATTGGAAGCAGAATGTCAGCTTCCTGCATCTTTAGAAGATTAAAGGAGGAAACAGTCTATGAGTGACGTCAGATTTCATGGCAGAGGGGGGCAGGGTGTTGTGACAACATCTAAAATTCTTGCCAATGCGTTTGCCAGAACCGGACAATTCGGTGCCAGTTTCCCCATGTTTGGGTTTGAAAGAAGGGGAGCCCCTGTTACGGCTTTCGGTAGATTTTCGGATAAGCCTGTCAGGGAAAAAAAACAGATCTATACTCCGGAGATTCTCGTGGTACTTGATCCCAGTCAAAGAAAGTCTGAGGCCGTGTTTCAAGGGTTGGTGCCCGGCGGAATGCTGCTGCTGAATGATTCGGATAATACGATAAATGTCTCCCATGAAAATCTTAAAAAATTGGGGATTATTGATGCCAATAAAATAGCGTTGGAAGAAATCGGCCTTCCCATACCCAATACCGTTATTGTGGGGGCATTTGCAAAAATGTCCGGTTTGTTGGAAATTGCTCCCTGCTGCGATGCACTGCAGGATTATTTTTCAGGCAAAAAGCTTTCAGCCAATATTGTGTGTGTAAAAAGAGGGTTTGAAGAGGTGGAATTGTTTGATTTGTAACATATAAAAATTATTAATAAAGGAGCTGTTATGCCTAGATGGGGAATGGTAATAGACGTAAAAAGGTGTATCGCTTGCTGGGGCTGCACCATTGCATGTAAAGAGGAACATTTTCTTCCTCCCAGGGTATTCTTTAACAGGGTGCTCATTGGGGAAACCGGGAAATTCCCGTCATCCAGTAAATTGATTTATCCGGTTCTTTGTAATCATTGTACTGATGCGGCTTGTGTAGAAGCATGTCCCACCGGAGCAACTTATATCAGAGAAGATGGTATTGTTGTGGTTGACGATGATAAATGTGTCGGCTGCAGGGCTTGTCTTGTGAGCTGTCCCTACCAGCAGAGAACTTACTATGATAAAGAAGTAAAAGATCGTGAGTATTTTCCGGGTCAGGGTAAAACCGAGTTGGAATTGATTGGTGAAAAGTTGTACCCGCTTAAAGTGGGAACGGTGATTAAATGCAATTTTTGTGCGGAAAGAATTGATGACGGCCTTAAAAAAGGCCTTACTCCGGGTAAAGATGAAGATGCGACACCTGCCTGCGTTAATGCCTGCCCGGTCGGCGCAAGGGTTTTTGGCGATCTGAATGATGCTGACAGTGACATCAGCCGTCTGATCATGGAGAAAAAGGGTAAACAGCTTCGCCCGGAATTTGGAACTGAACCGGCAGTCTATTATATTGATTAATAAACAGGGGGAAATATGACCTATAAAACAGATGAAATTTGGGAAGACAAATGGGTAAATACCACCTGTGGCGTATGTTACTGCGGCTGTGCCTGCAGAGTTAGGGTGGTGAATGGTGTGCCGGTAAAAGTTGAAGGCATTGACGAGAGTACCATGGGGGGGACAAGAGGTGGTCTCTGCGGTAAAGGAATCGCAGGATTAATGTATTATTTTGATCCCAACCGGATTAAAAAACCGCTTCGACGGACGAATCCGGAAAAAGGTTTTGGAGTTGATCCTAAATGGAAAGAAATTGAATGGGACGAGGCGCTTGAAGAGATATCCACAAGAATGAAAAAGATTATGGAGGATAATCCCAACAAAATTCTTTTTACGAACCAGACCATGCGAGCCAGTGATGGTCCTCATAATCATCTTTACTTCTATGCAAAGGCGTTCGGCATACCCAACAATGGTAACTTTATCATTGGCGGCGGCAGTCTGCACTGCGGAAATGCGGCACATATGCTGGGGGGCTTGATCCATGGGGCATGGTCAATCGCACCGGACTGGCGATACACAAAGTATGTTCTTAAATGGGGTTCCAGCAAAGGAACCGGTTCCGGACATTCAGCCATGATCAATGCAAGACTGAGAGCCGATGGGGTGAGACGTGGCATAAAAGAAATCGTTTTTGATCCAATGGGTAACTTTGCAGGGGGTAAGGCGACACAATGGGTACCTCTTCTTCCTGGAACCGATACAGCCGTTGGGCTTGCCATAGCAAACTATATCCTCAATACCAGGGGAGAGATCGACGAGCTTTATCTTAGAGCAAAAACAAATTTTGTTTATCTGATACGGGAAGACGGCACTTTTATCCGGGATGAAAAAACCGATAAGCCGCTTGTGTTTGATGAAAAAGCAAAAAAGATAAAAGTTTTTGATGATGACTCCATAGCATATGAAGATTTTTCTCTTGAAGGTGATTACGAGTATAATGGTGAGAAATGCCGTCCCTGCTTTATGGCATTAAAAGAACATTTAAAACAATTCACCCCGGAATGGGCATCGAACATAAGTACAGTTCCAGTCGCAACCCTTCTTGAAGTGGCAAAGGGGTGGGTGGATAATGCCCAGATTGGATCCACCATTACAATAGAAGGACAAACATTTCCATTCAGACCCGTATCTTCTGTAACATTCCGTGGTGCCCAGGGTCATTCAAATGGAATTCATCAGGTGGCTGCCATCGATCTCATCAGCCAGTTGGTTGGCGCTGAAGACGTACCCGGCGGTACAATGGGGTGGCCGTCTATTAGGCGCAAATACCCTGGTGGTCAATATGAACGATTGCCTAAAGTAGGTAAAGACGGCGTTATTGTTCCTTCGGTATTTTATTCACATGACCCCTGGCCTGTCCATCCTCCAACTTATCCATGCACAAATTCAGGATGCGTTGAATTCTGGTCACATTCTACGCTTTCTCATATACCGTATGTGAAAGAAAAAGATTATATCCAGGACAAATTCGGTGTTGAAAAAGTCAAGCCTGAAATGATTTTTGGAATAGCAGTGAATTTTCTTATCAGTAATTCCGACTGGGATGTTGCGCTGGAGAATTTTAAAGACTGCTTTGTTGTACTCAGTGATATATGGGTCAATGAAACCGACCAGGCCATCGGTGATATCATTCTTCCGGATACCTCTTATCTTGAAAAAGATACCTGGTCTTCAGAAATTGACAGTTTCTTCTTTAATGGAAGCCCCTCCTATGAAGACTGGTATGTTCATCTGCAAAAACCGGTTGCCAAACCTGTTGGTGAATCACGAGACTTCATGAACGTTTATCTGGATGTTGCAAATCGGGTGGGTGTTCTTGACAAATATCATGAGCTTCTTAACGATTATTACAGTATTACAGATGAAAAGCTTCAACTTAAACCCGGAGAAGTCCTGAACTGGAAGGAAATTGGCGAAAGAATCCTGACATGGGTTTACGGGGATGATAAAGAAAAAATCCAGGAACAGGGATTTGCCACTTGGCATAAACCCATTGAAGATGTCTATTGGAGATGGAATATGCCGACAAGATGTCCGGTTTATATGGAATTTTTAATCCATGACAGACGAGCGGCTGAAAAAATCATGAAAGATACCGGGTTTGAACTTGAAATGGATATGGATCAATATGGCCCCTTACCGAATTGGTTCTGGCCGACATCTCACAAAGAACTGGATGATGAATATGATCTTTTGGCTTTTTCTTATCGGGATATTCTCCACACAAATAACTCGAAGCCCTTATACGTTTACTATTACATTAAATAAAAGCCTGGCAGATCAAAAAGGATTCAAAGATGGCGATATTATCTGGATGGAAAATAAATATGGCACCAAAGAAAACGGTATTGTAAAAACAATGGAAGCGCAGCATCCAAAAGTTCTCGGCGTTTGCGGGCAAGGTGGTTTATGGGCAGACAAAAGACCGATTGCCAAGGGTAAGGGAAGTAATTTCTGCAAACTGCTCCCCTCCTACCTGAGACACTATGACCCCATCACCGGAAACATTGAAACGTCTGTTGCGGTTAAAATTTACAAAGGCTAAAAGGAGGATTGAACAATTATGAAACAAAGAAATGAGCTTGAAAAAATTATGTTCCATCCTACTGGCAGCGACTTAAAGCCATACGAATGGATGATACAGCCCACCCGTCAGCAAGAATGGATTGATGACAAAGGCATATTTCTGTGGCTGGCCTTCTTTTTCTCTGAAATCGGAGCTGGCCTTTATTTCGTGTCACTCTTTTATGAATACAAAGCAGGACTTATTCTGGGCTGGCTTGTTACCCTGATACTGGGCGGTGTTATTCATGTGCTTTATCTTGGCAATCCCTTGAGAGCCTGGCGGATGCTCATGAAGCCCAATACATCCGAGTTGTCTCGCGGTATCTGGATTATCGGAGCTTTTGCTGCTTTGGGATTTTTGCAGATCGTGACGGCAGGTGGCTTTAATATTGTATTTAATACGATCATGGCTATTTTCTGTCTCTTAATTATTTCCCATGGATTTGCCACTATGAATGTCATCAGAGCACTTCCGGCCTGGAGCTCAACAATGGTTCTGCCATTGTCCGTTATTTCAGGGGTATGGATCGGCCACCAGATTTTGCAGTTCATGTTTGCTGTTTCAGGGTCTGCGACGCTTGCATCAGGAATGGAAGTATGGGCGGAGGTATTTTTCTTTGTCTATTTTCTTTGCATTCTGCTTTATGTCTGGGGAACTTTTCATAGCAATGAAATCGGGAAAGAGTCCATTAAATCAGTGATAACCGGGGAGTATTCAAAAATTTCCTTAATGGGTGTGGGAGGGCTTGGCATCGTTCTTCCATTGATTTTGACCCTGATCATGTGGGGTGGCGATACCAATGGTTTTCTAATCTTTTTAAGGTTAGCCTCTGTCGTTGCAGGAGATCTGGCCATGCGGTATGTTATAATGAAAAGTGCGGTGTATAAGCCGTTGATATAGATAGTGATTAAAAAAAGGACAGTCAGGAATATCATTTCTTTCCTGTCCTTTTTTTATTTTCAGGATGAATTGTTTTGATGTTGAAAATAGTTACAAAAAGATATAATCTGGCTACATAATAGATAAAAACAGGATGTTATATGGCAGATAAAGAGAAAAAAGAAAAAAACACAACGAATCAATCCATTCCTCAGGCAAAGGTAAAGTTTGAGGTTTATGGTGAAGAGATGATTGAGAAAGAAGTAAAATCCAGTGGTAACAGCGGCAGAATTTATCTTCCGCCTAACTGGGTCGGTCATACTGTGAAGATCATAAAAGTAGAATAACAATGGAGGATCTTGTGGAAGATACAGTCAACATCAGAGGAATCACTCTTAATGATGCAGAGGCAATTCAAACGATAAGAAAAGCCATTTCAGAAGATGATGCTGGAGTGGATTTTATAAAAGTTATTGAGCAGCAGATATCTGAAGGTACGGATAAGTCAAGCCTGGTAGCGGAAATCAATGGAAACGTGGTTGGATATATGATCAGCACAAGCCTTTACGCAGGGTTTGGGATTAAAAAAAGCGCTTGGATTATGGCCATTGGCGTTCATCCGGATTTTATGGGTCAGGGTATCGGATTGAAACTCGCAGAAAAAATTTGCGATATTTATAGAGATAAAGGGGTTAAAAATATATACTCATCTGTTCTTTGGGATTCTACAGACGTCCTTTCTTTTTTCAAAAAACTCGGATTTGAAAGAAGTGAGTTCATCAACCTTAAAAAGAAATTATAAATTAAATTTTAACTGGACCGTCATGAAAACCCTTGGAGAATACCTTCCTCAGGGGTTTTGTTAATTATAAACAAGTGTTTGGCTATATACCCAGATATGCCTTTTTAATATCTTCGTTGCCCAGCAGGTTTTTACCTGTATCCGTCATGGTAATCACACCATTTTCCATAACATACCCTCGATGGGCTGCTTTTAGAGCAAGATTTGCATTCTGCTCAACGATAAAAATAGTTGTTCTCTGTTCTTCATTTATTTTTTTAATGATATCAAAAATCTGTTTGACAATGATGGGGGCAAGCCCCAGGGACGGTTCATCAAGTAGCAGGACTTTCGGCCTTGACATCAGGGCTCTTGAAATAGCCAGCATCTGCTGTTCACCACCGCTCAAGGTTCCGCCAGCCTGGTTTTTTCTATCCGCAAGAATGGGAAAAAGACTATAAATATACTCAAAGTCTTCCTTTATTTTATCCTTGTCATTACGCAGGAAAGCACCCATGTCGAGGTTTTCATCTACAGTAAGATAGGGAAATATCCTCCGGCCTTCCGGCACCTGGCAGATCCCCAGTTTGACGATATCATCAGGCCGCATATGGGTGATATCCTGCCCTTTGAATGTAATA
The DNA here is from genome assembly GCA_019314105.1 of Deltaproteobacteria bacterium. GTDB lineage: Bacteria > Desulfobacterota > Desulfobacteria > Desulfobacterales > Desulfobacteraceae > Desulfobacula. The sequence goes on along the minus strand of JAFCZY010000189.1, from coordinate 1,827 downwards.
CTGCCCTGTTTGGCAGGGACAATACCGCAGGTGGTCATCAAAGAGGTTGATTTTCCGGCACCATTGGCACCTATCAGAGAAATAACCTCTCCTTCTATTACCTCAAGGTCTATCCCCTTGAGCGCATGAATATTGCCATAATATGTGTGTACGTTTTTTAATTTAAGCATCTTCAGACTCGTCTCCAAGGTAGGCTTTGATTACGTCCGGATTGGATTTAACTTCTTCGGGTGTGCCTTCTGCAATTTTTTTTCCGTAATCCACCACATGAATGTTGTCAGACAGACTCATGACCAGTTTCATGTCATGCTCAATCAAAAGAATAGATAAATCTTCGTTATCTCTAAGCCAGACAATCAACTCATCAAGTTCCTTTGTTTCATGGGGATTCATCCCTGCGGCAGGTTCATCCAGCAGCAACAGAAACGGGTTTGTGGCAAGGGCTCTGGCAATTTCAAGACGCCGCTGGGCACCATAGGGCAGGTTGACTGCCATCTCATTGACATATTGGTCCAGACCTATTTTTTCAAGGATTTCATAGCTGTCATTAATGGCTGTTTTTTCTTCGTTTTTTTGACTGGAAGGTCGAAGCATGGCGCTGATGATTCCCGATTTCATTCTGCAATGCCTTCCGATCATGACATTTTCAAGGACTGTCATCCCTTTGAAAAGCCGAATATTTTGAAAGGTTCTTGCCAGTCCCTTTTCAGTGACGTGATTGGCTTTCAGGCCATTCAATTTCTGGGTCGGTTTGCCGGGAGGTGTGATTTCCACGAGGCCTTCACTGGGAGGATAAATTCCTGTAATACAATTGAAAAATGTTGTTTTTCCTGCACCGTTGGGGCCGATAAGCGCAGCGATTTGTCCTTTTTCAACTGTAATATTTACCGTGTCCAGCGCTTTTAAACCTCCAAAATTCATTGTAAGGTTTTTTACATTAAGTATAGGTTCCATAAATTTAGTCTTCTACTTTTTTAAATTTATATATTTTACGCACACTTTTAATAAGCCCTTCGGGTTTAAATACCATTACAATGACCTGGAGCGCGCCAAAGACAAGCATTCTGTATTCGGCAACTGCTCTTAAGTATTCCGGTAGCAGTATCAGCACAAGGGCACCGGCAATGACACCAATGGCAGATCCCATGCCTCCGATAACAACTACGCAAAGGATGGTTATGGACTCCCAGATTGTAAAGGACATGGGGTTGATAAAAGACGTTTTAGCCGCAAAAACAACACCGCCCAGAGCAGCCCAGGTGGCACCCAGGGCAAAAGCAGCCAGTTTTGTTTTGACTTTGTCAATTCCCATGGCCTGGCAGGCGATTTCGTCGTCTCGTAAGGCAATCCAGGCCCGTCCGATCCTTGAGTTTTCAAGCCGGTTAACAAAGAAAATGGTTAGCAGCACCAGAGCAATAACGATAAAATAAATGTAAATAACGGAATCATGCTGTCCAAATTGATGACCAAAGAAGGACGGGGCAGGAATATTGCCTATTCCCCGGGGCCCATTGCCCAGTTCATCCCAGTTTTCAAGGATAATCCTGATAATTTCACCAAATCCCAGGGTAACAATGGCCAGATAATCTCCTTTGAGCCTTAAAACAGGGTATCCCAGAATCGTTCCGAACATGGTACCCAGAAGGGCACTAATGGGCAGTGCCAGCCAGAAACTGATCCCGAAATGCAGGTTCAGAAGGGCATAGGTATAGGCACCCACCGCATAAAAAGCAACATACCCAAGATCAAGGAGTCCAGCCAGTCCCAGAACAATATTCAGCCCCAGTCCCAGCATCACATAGACCAGTGCTGAAATCATGATACTGG
>JAFCZY010000469.1 GCA_019314105.1 Deltaproteobacteria bacterium | reverse complement strand
TCGCCCTCTTTACCGGATCCAATGTGAAAAGCAGTTTCAAAGGCCAGTGTTCCTTCAATTCGGATCTTGTTTCGAAAATAATTTCGGGTGTTCATGATTAAGCTCCTTGCCTTGTTCGATAGAAATAATGACAATTGAAGTGCTCAAAATAGACTGGAAGAACATATTCCATGATCTCATCTACAATAGCCTTGTTGGCTTTCCGAATTTTTTTTTGTTCTTTTTTTTCTATTGCTGATGTCTCATCCTGAAGCAAGGCCTTTATTTGCGGTTGGTCAAGCAAAAATTTTCTAAGCGAAAACTCGGGGCCGGGATTTGACAGGATAAGATCCGATAAAAATAACCAAAATTTCTTATTCTCTTTTTTAGTGTTTTTGCTTTTCTGATTATCAATCAAACCCCGAAGTCCTGAAAGACCCTTGGCCTGCATGACGGGAGGAATGGCGTGCAGTTGTGCATTTTTAACAGGCTGTTGGACTTTGAGAAAGTGGTCCACAGCCTGGCAGGCATTTTTGCGCATTGCTTCGTCCTGAAGTAAATAAAATGAGTAGGATTCCAGCAAATCTGTTTTCATAGTTTATCCTTCTTTTTTTTCGAATCAGCGAAAAAATAATGAGCCACTATCTGTTTTACCCATCCCCTTGCCAGTTGCCTTTTTACCTCAAAAGTTATGCCGGGATTATCTTTTCCAATCTCTCTGGCCTTATCCTCCAGAGCTTCGAGTTGATGGAGGAGGGTATCCGCAATCAGAGGCCACTTCCCTTTTTTATCTTTCCCTGTTTGATTTTTAATGAAATTAATAATTTCCGAAAAACGTTTTGTGGACATCACCAGGTTTTCCAAATTGCGTATTTGACTGCTTTTAAGCTCGACGTCCGCCATTTTTTGACCGATATCTATCGTTGTCTTACTTTCGTATAAGGCCTCAAGATGCAAGTCGATTGCCTTCAATGTTTCAGGATTTAATATAGGCTCCGCAAATTTTATTACATCCATTAAATCGCCTCCTTTCGAGTATGCAGTGGATCACAGATCAACACGCTGCCAAAACCTTCCGCGCGCCGCAGTCCGATTCCGTCAATGGCCAGCTTTCCGTCAATGGCCAGCTTGTTCAGATACTGCCGCAGGCCTTCCCGATTGTTGCCGGTATATCGGAACAGATAAACACTTCCCATTATGATTCCCATATCATCCGGTTTGGCCAGGCCCCAGGCATCATTCCATCCCCGAATGAGCTGTGATTTGGTTACCTTCAAAACTGGCTCAATGCACGGTAAGGTGAGCTCTATTTCAGTTGTCGAGCGTAAAAATTCATCAACAAGAATGGCATGAGATTCCAGTTTAAGACTGAAATAAAGGCCGGATAAAAGAGCCGGGTCGAGATTGTCACCAGCATTATGCTTTATTATGCCTTTAAAATTTCGGTCCCATGTATCAATATCCGGAGTTTCAATATTAAAAGGTTCAACAGCGACTTGCAGTTCCCCCATTCCCCGGGTACGATCCTGACCGGCAAACAGAGGGGTTTTAAACAATGGCTCCAGTACAGCTATCTGACGGTCATTCATAAACATGCCGCAGGAAAGGATCTGACATTCATAATCACCTGTCAGAGTTTTTTGAAAGTCAGAAATGGCCTGGGTGATGAAAAATATTGCAGGTGCAACAGTACCGGTTGTCCGATCAATTCCGGTATGACGCTGGAAGAACATGGTCGGCTGAAACATGCGGGGAGCTACCATGTTACCGTTCCAAAACCCGGAAAGCCCTTTTAGATCATTGTCACACTTTATGCAGGCCTGCTCACTATAATTATCCGGATCAATACGCTCCAACATCTTTTTCGCCAAGATGTCCCGAACACCGTGGCCATTTTCGTCTGTAAAACCCGGATATCGTTTGCACGACACACTGGTCAGCGGAAGCACTTGGGAAATGATTTTTCCATCATGGTCAGTTGGCAACAGATTTGAAAAAAATACCGGATTTTCGATGAAAAGTGTCCTGAATTCATCATCATCAGGGCTTCCTCCCTCCCGAAGATATTTGGCTGCCACTGCACCACGCAAACTGCTCCCGGGCAGATAAGGCAATGCCCCGGGTGCATTGTTCTGGCGGGTTCGTTGTATTGCGAGCGGAGCCAGAAGTGTGGCTGTAAGGCAGTAATAGTTCATGCCATCTCCTCTTTAGTCAATCTGTACAACTCCTCATCCAGATAATCAAAGACTGATTCCTTATCCAAAGATATGCCGTTGTATTCAATGGAATTAATTTGTATGCGAACCTTTCCACTCCCTGTGCTTTTGTCTCCGCCCAGTCTCTCCAGGCTCATTATTCCAGCGATAAGCATGCAGTACTCATAAGGTGTGTCTCCCTTGTAACAAGTCATTTTTCGGTGGTATCCCTCAATCATGGTCGCTAAGGTCATGGGAGC
>JAFCZY010000188.1 GCA_019314105.1 Deltaproteobacteria bacterium | reverse complement strand
ATCTTTGACAAGGGATTTGACGGGTGTTGGAGAGGCTGTACTGTTGCCTGTGCCCACGGGGTAAAAGACTTTTCACCCTTTACAGGCCCCTATAGAGGGAAAAAGGTGTTTGTTGACGGCCCTGAGTATGAAACTATTGCCGGTTGCGGTTCCAGTCTGGGTATTTTTGATGCCCATACCATTCTTGAAATTAATTTTTATTGTGATGCCTATGGTCTGGACACTATTTCTGTCGGGACCTCCATTGCATTTGTCATGGAATGTTTTGAAAACAACCTGATCACCACCGACCATACCAACGGCATGGACTTAAGCTTTGGCAACCGGTTTAATGCCCTGGAAATTATCCATCAGATGGCAAAAGGCGAAGGATTTGGTGCCATTGTGGGTAAAGGTATCAGACAGATGAAACACATTTTTGCAAAAGACTTTGGTGCCGACATGGCCTTTATGCAGGATATCGGCATGGAATCCAAGGGCCTTGAATTTTCCGAATACATCACCAAGGAATCCCTTGCCCAGCAGGGCGGATACGGGCTTGCCCTGAAAGGCCCCCAGCATGATGAAGCCTGGCTCATCTTCCTTGATATGGTTCACAATTTCATGCCGACTTTTGAGGATAAAGCCGAAGCCCTTCACTGGTTTCCCATGTTCAGGACCTGGTTCGGTCTTTGCGGTCTCTGCAAACTGCCCTGGAACGATATTGTTCCTGAAGACAATAAAAATACGCCTGAACCTGCCAAGGTCGCCAAGCACCTGGGCTGGTATGCAGACTTCTTTTCTGCAGTTACCGGCAGAAAATCAAGCCCTGATGATCTGCTTGCCATGAGCGAAGCAGTTTATAATTTTCAGAGAATTTTCAACCTGAAAATGGGCTATGGCACACGAGAGCATGATACGGTTCCTTACAGAGCTGTCGGGCCTGTGACTGTGGAGGAATATGAATCCCGGCAAAAACGATATGATGACCAGCTCAAAGAAAAATATAAGCTCGATATCACCCGCATGACTTCCAAAGAAAAAGTAGCGATTTTAAGACAAAAAAGAGAAGCACAGTATGAACAGCTCAAAGATGCGGTTTATGAACGACGCGGATGGACACAAAACGGCATCCCCACCGTTGCAACCGTCAAACATCTGGGCATTGATTTTCCTGAAGTCATGGAAGTCTTGAAAAAGAATGGTGTCGCATAATCTTTTGATAGAAGTGGATGAAAAACAAGTGCAATGGTCTGAAAATATGACCATTGCTTCTCTTCTAAAAACACTTGATAATGTTGACTCCTGTGCCGTTGTCCGTTTGAACGGCAGGCTTGTTTCAAGTCCGAAATTTACAGAAACACTCATCCCGGACAACTCAAAAATTCAACTATTACCTCTGGTCGCCGGAGGATAAAATCATTTTTTAGCAATTTTAACTTCACAAACGATCGTCTGTCTGTTAAAAATCACTGGTAACAGACAGATGGTTAACATTTTACGCCATAAAAGAAAGGTACGATTGAAACAATTTCTTCTATTTTTAAAAACGCTTTTTAGCAAAAAGCACCCGGCAAATCCCTCTCCAACGCCATCAACCACTTTTGTGCCCCCCCCTTCCAGGCCCAAACCAAAAATACAAAAAAACCGCCGCCCAAAGCCTAAGAAAAAAAAATGGTCTCTTCATGATTTTGCTGTGGAGCCCAAAGAAGGGGAAACAAGGTTTCACGATTTTGATCTGCCAATGAGTGTCATGCATGCCATTGCCGATTTAAAATTCAACTATTGCACCCCTGTCCAGGCAAAGCTGCTGTCCCATACGCTGGAAGGAAAAGATGCCACAGCCAAGGCCCAGACAGGCACAGGTAAAACCGCCAGCTTCATTATCACTATTTTAACCGCATTTATAAAAAAATCGTTTAAAAACAGGAAAGGCGCCCCACGCGCTTTGATCCTTGCACCGACCCGAGAGCTGGTGTATCAGATTGAAAAAGATTTCAAGGACCTTGCCAAATATACCCATTTAAGAATTTTGTCCATCTTTGGCGGAACAGGCTATAAACAGCAACAAATCATGCTGAGAGAAAGGCCCGTTGATATCATTGTTGCAACACCCGGTCGGCTCATAGATTTCATGAACAAAAAATTGATCGATCCTTCCAAGGTTGAAATTGTTGTCATAGATGAAGCAGATCGCATGCTGGATATGGGGTTTATTCCGGATGTCCGCAAAATTATTTTAAAAACACCCCATAAAAACAATCGGCAAACCCTGTTCTTTTCTGCAACTTTGACCGATGATGTGTTACGGCTTGCAAAAAGCTGGACAACCCAAAATACCGTTCAAATAGAAATAGCCCCTGAACATGCTGCAGCCGACAGCATTCAACAGATTATCTATATTTCAACTGAAAAAGATAAATTTAAACATGTCTATAACTTGATCAATAATGAACAGTTAAAGCGTGTACTCCTGTTTGTGAACCGTAAAGATACCGCAAGAATCCTGTCAACAAAATTTGAAAGGTATGGCCAGAAGTGCAGCGTACTCTCAGGAGATATTGCCCAGGACAAACGGTTTAAAGTCTTAAATAATTTTAAAGCTGGCAAAATCAACCTTTTAGTGGCAACGGATGTGGCTGCCCGTGGATTACATGTTAAAGACATCAGCCATGTCATCAACTATGATCTTCCCTATGAACCTGAACATTATATCCATAGAATCGGTAGAACCGGCAGGGCTGGCGCAACAGGGACATCCATCAGTTTTGCCGATGAAATGAGTTCTTTTTTTATTCCTAAAATCGAAGAGGTGCTGGGGCATAAAATTGAATGCGAGTATCCGTCTGAGGCGCTTGATAAACCGCTGCCCCAGCCAAAGAAAAAATACCCTTCAAAAGTAAAGGTTAAAAAAAGAGAACCGTTTAAAGGAAAACGCAGGCAAAACAGATACAGGCAAAAATAATTTCCTTTCTCTGATTTATCCTTTCTTGACACTCAGTCGATATTCAGTGTAAAACTACAGTCCTGTTAAACAGTAATTTTCATTAAAGGAGTTAACATAAAAAATGTTTGGTCTTGGAATGCCTGAAATCTTAATGATTCTGGCCATAGCACTCATTGTCATCGGCCCTAAAAAATTGCCGGACCTTGCTAAAACCTTAGGCCGTGCCATGGGAGAATTTAAACGGTCTGCCCAGGATTTTAAACGCAGCATTGATGTGGAAACGACTGTTAAAGATATTAAGGATATTACAGACCCTGAAATAGATCTTAAAGAAATGGTAAAAGATGTAAATACGAAAGATGAAACAACTGCGCCGTCCAAAGAAATGCCTGACAAAGAAAAAAAAGACCCGGATAAAGAACCGGATAAAACTGAAACTGATTAACATATGAGTAAAGAAGAAAAAAGTCCTTTTACAGAACATTTAGGTGAACTGCGAGATAGATTGGTTCGCTCCTTTATTGCCGTAGCCATCGGATTTGTGGCTGCCTATTTTTTTAAAGAAAAATTATTTGAGATTCTTATCGCCCCCCTTGTCATTGCCATGGGTGAAAATGGGAATGCCCAGATGATTTTTACAGGACTTCCCGAAGCCTTTTTCACTTACCTTAAAGTCGCCCTGCTAACCGGAATTATTCTGGCGACGCCTGTCCTTTTTTATGAATTCTGGATGTTTGTATCACCCGGCCTTTACCGGGCTGAAAAAAAATATTTTTTACCCATTGTATTTCTCTCTGTTTTCTTCTTTGCTGTGGGGGCCTCTTTTGGATACTTCATTGTTTTTCCCTATGGATTTAAATTCTTTTTAGGCTTTGCCACGGAAACCATTTCTGCCATGCCCTCCATGAAGGAATACCTTTCTTTTGCTTCGAAAATGCTTCTGGCCTTTGGGTTTGTGTTTGAACTGCCACTGGTATTAACGTTTATGGCCAGAATGGGACTGGTCACCGTCCCGTTTTTAAAAAAGAATAGAAAATATGCTATCTTGCTGTTCTTTGTTGGCGCAGCGCTTATTACACCACCGGATGTTGTCACCCAAGTTATGATGGCGCTGCCCTTGATGCTTTTGTATGAAATCAGCATTATCGGCGCTAAAATATTCGGGAAAAAGAAGACGGATGACAGTGAGGATGAAGACGAAAAAAAACGAACTTCAGAAGAACACACTGAGACTGAAAATCATGAAGACCAGGATTAAAATTGAACTGTTTTAGTATTGACTTTTTAACACTCTTCGGTGTAAAAACTTAAAGAAAATATTAAGGAATCAACTGAAGATATGGAAATATCTTTGGTATACAGGCAAAATAAATTCTTAATTATTAAAGGAGTAAAACAAATTATGAACAAAAAACTGCTGACGCTGATTTTGGCTGCAGGGATTGCTGTTATTTTTGTTGCAACAGGTCTTTATGCCGGAACCGATGTACCTGACACAATAAAAATGGATTTCAATAACTACAAAAAACGTAAAAAATCACCCCCAAAATTCAAATTTATTGAATTCGCACACAAAAAACACCATGAAGAATACAAAGTTTCCTGCGGTGAATGTCATCATGACGCGGACAACAAACCCTTAACTGCCCTTAAAGCAGGTGATGAAGTCCAGAAATGTGTTGAATGTCATACAAAACTTGCAAAACCAAAAAAGAAAAAAGGCGAGAAAAAAAAGGCAAAAGATATGTTAGTACTTGAAAACGCCATGCACGGAAATTGTATTG
>JAFCZY010000187.1 GCA_019314105.1 Deltaproteobacteria bacterium | reverse complement strand
TGATAAGCTATATTGAAATTTTACTGTGGAGATAAAATGTATTATTGTGATTTTGAATCCCCTTTGGGAACGCTTTTGCTGACCTGTAATGAATTGCTGGAGAGTCTGCATTTTCCCTTGGGGAAGACAAGGGTTGAACCGGAAAAAAATTGGATTTATTCTAAAGAAAAATTTATGGATGCTCTTTTTCAGCTTGAGGCCTATTTTAAGGGGGAACTGACAAGGTTTGATCTTGAATTGAATGTTCAGGGCACGGATTTTCAGAAAAAGGTCTGGCAGGAACTTGTGGAAATTCCATATGGAGAAACCATATCCTATGGTGAGCTTGCAAAAAGAATCGGAAACCCCAATGCATCAAGGGCTGTTGGCATGGCAAACGGTAAAAATCCGATTTCAATAATTGTACCCTGCCACCGGGTTATTGGGAAAAATGGCAGTTTGACTGGTTTTGGCGGCGGGCTTGAGGTAAAAAAGAATCTGCTGGAATTTGAGAAAAGGAATAAAAAAAAGGCGCTTTAATAAATAACGTATTGATTTGTTAATAAAAAAAGATCATTAAAGCTAATAATACCTTCTTTTTTAAAGGAGTTTAACTATCAGTGAAAAAGGATCCAGACCATACGGAAAAAATAAATTTACGGAGTGAAGAAAGAACAAAAAGCCGGGAAAATGCCAGTGTTGAATTTATACTCGGAAATGATAAAATAGCCTATCATTTCAAGCTAAGGGATTTTTCTTCAAAAGGATTTGGCATAATGGTCCGGAAAGATTCCAAAGTGCTTAATCATATCAAGGTTGGGGACGTGTTGGACATGAAATATCATCCGGAAGAGGCAACGCGCAATCCACTGTCCCACCGAACGCAAATAAAACATATTTCAGATCCTGAATTTGGAAAACAGCAGGATCATAGACTGATAGGGCTTTTGATTCTTGAAAACAGTTGATCAGCCCGGATCTGTTCGTTGTCAGGTCTTTATTGGACGAATTTTAATAGATAAATCCTTCTTTAACCTTTGAAATTCCGGGAATAATGGTTTGTGTCCTGTTTATTCCGCTGATTCGCCTTATCTGTTGATCTACAAATTCTGCAATGATTTCAGCATCAGATGCCAGAAAATCTCTTTTCAGGACAATTTTTACAAGAACATCAATGGCGCCGTGAACCGAGTGAACCTCCTGGACTTCATCAAGGGCGAATAATTTATTGATGACCTTCATTTCTGTTGATGTGTTGATATTAATCATAATAAAGGCTGTAATGGTTCGTTTCATTTCAGGGTAGTCGGGTGTGCTTTTTTCAAGCATGACAGTTCTAAAGGCTTCCATGCTCCTGGGGATCAGCCGGTCAATGCCGATACCGTATCGCCTATTGGCCGTTCTTTCCCAATGATGATAGACGATATAGGTATAAAGATCGGCAACATTTCTTTTGGGGAAATATTTGGGTAATGCCCCATTGTTTATTATCATGGTTAAAGGCGTATAAATTGTATTGTACCAATCTTTAGCCGCTTTTTTAAAATCAGATTTTTTACCGGATATTTTGGTTAAGTAATTTTCATGGTCTTTAATCTGCTTTTCTAAATAATTGTATTTCCCTACCTCTGTCAGATCTATTTTTTCAGGCAGCCCGGTTTTTTCGTAAAAACTTTTTTTCTCGATATATAAAAGGTTTTCCATGGTATTTTTTGCGGAAAGCAATTCAATAACCTTTGCCTGGATATCAAATTGCCCCAGTTCTTTTGCTGCAGCAACCCTGTGGTTTCCATCCAGGACAAAATAATCATTTCTGATTTGATAGAGGTTTATCGGAGGCAGAGATTTTCCTTCACGCATGGCCTTTTTGATATCAGTAAATCTTTTACTTAATACATGCTTTTTAGGTCTGAAATGGGAGTCAAAATCATAATATTTTCCCACACTGCCAATAATTTTTTCAAGGTCAATTGTTTTAATGCCGTGATCAATGAACTTAACATCTTCTTCTTTTTCCTGCTGTTCATTAAAAGAGCTGACATGATCTTTAGTATCATCATCAGCTTTTGATGAAAAAAAATTTTTTAAAAATTTTATCATGGTTAAACCTCTAAAATGGTGAATCCACAGGTATTAATCACTTTTGTCGACCCCACGGTTATGATTCTGTCGGAGTGGGTTTTAAACTCTTTATGAATATGGCCATGGATAAAATAATCTGGCCTTTTTTTGTCTATTAATCGGACAAAACTTTCAAATCCCATATGGCAACGATCTTCGGCATCATGAATATGTCTTGGTGGTGCATGGGTGATCACTATATGAATGCCGCCTTTTCGCCAGAGAGAAAACCACATGCCAGAGATCATCTTTTTCATTTCTCTGTCCGTATATTGATTCATGCCGCCATTGTACCATATAGATCCTTCAAGTCCCATAATTTTCAAAGATTTAAACTGAATCAGTTTCGCATGGATGTTTTTACACCCCACAGGGTTGGATGGCGAGTATCGAATATCGTGGTTGCCTTTTACATAAAAGAGAGGTTTATCAAGCCGGTCCCTTAAAAAAGAGAGATATTCCGGGGCCAGATCGCCACAGGAGATAATCAGATCCACAGGCTCAAGGGTTTTGTTTTCAACCCTTTGAGTCAATGATTCATCAATAAAATCCGAGACCGTCAAGATTTTTAACTTATGAGATTTTATCAGGGTTGTTTTCATCTTTAGGAAAAGAAATAGCTGATTTTAAAAAAAAATAAAAGCTTTTTCGGAATAATTCTTGCCATTTAAAATTATTATGCTAAGTATTAATCTTACTTATATGGTATTGTCCTTATTGATATAAGGCTTATCAGTATTTAACATGATTTTTTACGGGACTTTGACTGTATTAAAGGAGAGTAAAAAGTCACACATTAATTTTTAAGGATGAAGGAGAAAAGGATGAAAAAAGTATTAATTTCGTTGTTTGCAATGGCGTTTCTTTTCGTATCAGCGCCTGCATTTGCAGATAATATCGAGCTTGCCAAAACATCAACCATTGAAGCAATTGTAAAATCGGGTGAACTTCGCGTCGGAATGGAATCAGGGTACCTTCCCTTTGAAATGACCAACACCAAAGGGAAATACATTGGATTTGACGTTGACATGGGAAAAGCTCTTGCAAAAGCCATGGGTGTAAAATATGCACCTGTCAACACTGCCTGGGACGGTATTATCCCCGCCCTGATCACTAATAAATTTGATGTTCTCATTTCCGGTATGACCGTGACCCAGGAAAGAAATCTGGCCATCAACTTCACCAATCCCTACATTGTTATCGGACAGGCCATCCTCCTCAACAAAAAACATGAAGGCAAGGTGTTGTCCTACAAAGATCTCAATGACCCAAAATTTACCATTACATCCAAACTGGGAACCACCGGGGAACAAGCAGTGAAAAGAATGATTCCCAAGGCCACCTACAAATCTTTTGAAGTTGAAACAGAAGCCTGCATGGAAGTTATCCAGGGTAATGCAGATGCCACGGTTTACGATCTGCCCTTGATTGAGTTCTTCCAGGCAGCACATGGCGCAGGCAAAACCATTGCCCTGAACACACCTTTTACCTTTGAACCCCTTGCCATGGCCGTTAGGAAAGGAGATCCTGATTTTCTTAATTTTCTGAATAATTTTTTACGTCAGTATAAAAATGATGGCAGATATGACAAAGCTTATGATAAATGGATTCGATCCAACGAATGGCAGAAAGAGCTTCAAAATTAGATTGTTTGTGTAAAAATTAATTGGGCCGGCAGTGAGTGTTTTCTGTTGGCCCGTTTTTTAAGGCAAAACAAGATATGGAACAAAAAATATCCAATATAGCGCGACTGAGCAATCCAACTGTTTATACACTTTCTGTTTCCGGTTTTATTGCATTGATGCTTTTGGTGTTCGGAGCAGTATATTATGCAACAGTGGCGGTGGAATACCAGTGGCGCTGGTTTAAAATCCCCAAATATTTCATGTATCAGGAGACCATCACCCTTTATGTGGAATCCGACGGTGATATTGATACCATCACGGAGAACAAAGACAAATTTGATATCGTTATCCAGGATGAGGACGGGAAAAAAACATACACCGTTCCTGCAGGATCCTTTGACTGGGATGAGGGAGATTCGGTTTTTTCCGGAGATCATATTGCTCAATACAAGGGAGGATGGAAGCCGGGGCTTATGGCTATAGGTCTGTGGATTACCTTAAAAATCAGTTTTATTTCTACTATTTTCGGCATTCTCCTGGGGATTATAGGCGGTGTTGCCAGAGTATCGAATACGCCGGTTCTGAAATGGTCGGCCATTACTTATGTTGAGATTATCCGGGGATCGCCCCTGCTGGTTCAGATCATGATTTTTTATTTTGTTCTGGGAACCACCATGAATAAAATTTTGATGATGAACGGGCTCCCGAAAATCGATCCCGAATGGTACGGTATTATGGCATTGTCCCTTTTTACCGGTGCCTACGTGGTGGAAATTGTCCGGGCCGGCATTGAAGCCATTCATCCCGGTCAGGTTGAAGCCGCCCGATCAGCCGGCATGACCTATTTTCAATGCATGTTCCATATTATTCTTCCCCAGGCATTAAAAACCATTCTGCCGCCCCTGGCAGGACAATTTAAACCATTCTGCCGCCCCTGGCAGGACAATTTATCAATCTGATTAAAGATTCATCCCTGTTGGGTATGATTTCCATCAGAGAACTGACAAAAGCCACCCGTGAAGGAATTACCACAAGTCTTCAGACTTTTGAATTGTGGATATTATGTGCAATTCTCTACCTGCTTATGACCTTTACACTTTCCATGGTAGTTCAATATCTGGAAAGGAGGACAGCGACAAAATGATAGAAATCAATCATATTTATAAAACTTTTTATGTCCCTCACGAAGTGAAGGCCTCGGTGGATGTTTCCAATATGGTAGAACTTGGAGAGGTGGTGGTGGTTATTGGTCCCTCAGGGTCTGGGAAAAGTACCTTTCTTCGATGCCTGAATCGACTGGAAACAGCAGAAGAGGGTCAGATTCTGGTGGATGGAGTGGATATTTTCGATCCCAAGATGGATATCAATAAAGTCCGGGCTGAGATGGGAATGGTGTTCCAGTCCTTTAACCTTTTCCCCCATTTGTCTATCCTTGGAAATGTTACTATTGCCCAGAAACTGGTCCGGAATAGGGGCAAGAAAGAGCGCGAGGAAAAAGCCATGGCCATTCTTGAAAAAGTGGGTAT
>JAFCZY010000186.1 GCA_019314105.1 Deltaproteobacteria bacterium | reverse complement strand
CATTGATAATCTCTTTATAGGCTTCAACGGTTCGGATGGCGGTTTTTTCCCAGGTAAATTCTTTTAACACCCGCTCATATCCTTTTTGGGCAAGCGCTTCACACTGGGAAGGGTCATCCAATAATTCTAAAATAGCGGCTTCCAGAGCCTGTGCATTTGCCGGTGGTACAAGCTTTGCTGCATCTCCGGCAACTTCCGGTAAGGCGCCGCCTGTGGTGCAGATCACGGGGATTCGACAGGCCATGGCTTCTCCCACGGGAAGTCCGAACCCTTCATATAAAGAGGGTACAATCGCGATGCCGGCCTTGGCATACTCTCTGACAAATTGTTCAGGGTCAATTCGACCGGTAAATGTGATGTGTTGTCCTATCCCCAGTTTTTTAATCAGTTTTTCAATACCGCCGTTCTTTTTGGGGCTGCCAATGACCACCAGCTGGACCGGTCGTATTTTCAAGACACCTTTTATGGCAAAAAGAAGATGATAAAGCCCTTTTAAAGGCGTGTCCGCACTATTGGTCACAATGATGCGGTTGGGCTGTTTCTTAACCGTGTCCAGAGGATAAAAATTATTTGTATCAATGCCGATGGGAATGGTTTTAAATTTTGATTCAGGAATATTGAATTCTCTGGCAATATCTTTTTTGGAACTTTGAGAAACCGTGATAATACAGGACAGTTTTTTTGCCACCTTTTTTTGCATATTGATAAATGAATACCATCTAAGGGCCTTGACTTTTTTTAGAAAAGATTTTGTGCTTTGAACGGCAAGCCGTCTGTCCACTGTTATGGGATGATGAATGGTTGCTGTGACCGGCATTCTTTTTGCCAGGGACAAAATACCATAAGACAGGCTCTGGTTGTCATGGATGATATCATAGTGTTTTTTTGTTTCTTTAATGTGTTTTTTTACCCGCATCCCAAAGGTCATGGGTTCAGGATACCCCATTAAAGAAATGTCGAGCCATTCAATCAGGTTGATGGGATCCTTGAGCTCATCCAAGCGTGGCGTCCTGAAAAGGTCTTCAGGGTTATAAAGATCCAGGGTTTTGAGCATGGTGAGCGTGACCGTGTTATTCAGCCGGTTGTTTGCCTTGTTATTTAACAGGGGATCAGGTGGACCGGCAATGACCTCGACAGTATGGCCAAGGTCACAAAGGGCATGGCTCAAGTGCCGGATATAGACACCCTGACCACCGCAGTGAGGGTTGCTCCGGTAACTGATAAGGCCTATTTTAAGTGATGAATTCATGAGTATTTTTGGTGCGCCCGGCTGGAATCGAACCAGCGATCTTCAGCTTCGGAGGCTGACGCCTTATCCCCTGGGCTACGAGCGCGAAAGTCATATAATACTTAAACCGTGGCTAATGATCAAGGTCATTCTCTAATTTTTCTTTGGCTTCACCGGCCACATAGAGTGAGCCGGCAACGCAGACAACATCTTCATCATTTGACGTGTCCATGGCATGGGTAAGTGCTTCTTTCACATCTTCAATGATGGTAACAGGACATTTGGTGAATCGTTGAGCCGTTTTTTTTAATATAGACGGTTCAAGACTCCGGTCGATTTTAGCCTTTGTAATAATAATATTTTGCGCATAGGGCACAAGGATTTTAAGCATTTTTTCATAGGGCTTGTCATCAAGGATGCCAAGAACCAGTGTCAGTTTTCTGTCTTTCAAAGTGGATGATAAATATTTTCCAAGAACTCTGGCAGCATGAAGATTATGCGCCCCGTCAAGGATTACCAAAGGTTTTTCCATGACATGCTCAAGCCGTCCCGGCCATTCAGCCAAAGCAAGCCCTTCCTTGATCAGTGTTTCATTTAAATGGTATCGGTTATCAGTTTTTTTTAATTTTTTAAAAATTAGCTCACAGGCAGCCAGTGCAAGGCTTAAATTTTCTTTCTGATGCTCTCCGGGCAAGGGCTTGATCAGATGATAAAAGCGGTTGTACAACCCATTATAGGTATATCTGTTCTGCCGTGGATTTTTTCTTGCTGAAAAATCTTTTTTATAAACAAACAAATCAGATGATTTTTCTTTTGCTGTCTGTTGAATTATTTTTAATCCGGAAGACTGGGATACGCCGGTAACAACAGGCGTATGAGGTTTAATAATGCCGCCTTTTTCTCTGGCAATTGCTTTAATTGTATTGCCCAGATAATCTGTGTGTTCGATGGACAGATTGGTTATGACACTCACCTGGGGGGTGATAACATTTGTGGCATCAAATCTTCCGCCCATACCGGTTTCAATCACTGCCCAGTCCACATTTTCTTTTGAAAAATGGTAAAATCCCATGGCAGTCGCAATTTCAAAGAAAGTAGCTTTTCTTGCCCCGATATCAGCAGCATGAACTGCTTCATAGGCGTCCACAACATGCTCATTTGAAATCTGTTCACCATTAATTGAAATCCGCTCATTGAATTTAACCAGATGCGGTGACGTATAAAGTCCGGTTTTAAACCCGGCTTTTCGCAAAATTGATGCCATGTAGGTGGCAGTAGAGCCTTTGCCATTGGTACCGGCTACGTGAAGCAGACGATAGTTTTTCTGGGGATTGTTTAATAATTTTAAGATATTTAATATGGTGTCAAGCTCAAGCTTAATACCGAAACGGCCAAGCGTGTAAATTTTATCAAGGCAGTCTTGATAGGCGATTTTTGTGCAGGCATTTTTTTTCATTTTTGTAAATAAAAAACCCGGTATATATCATTAAACAAATAATTTATACCGGGTGAATTTTAATTGTTATCTGGGTCTTCTACGTGATCTTGATGCAGCAATCCTTTGTCTTCTCATTGCTTCTCGCATCTTACGTCGTCTATATTGACATGGTTTCTCAAAATGTTTTTTCACTTTAAGACGTTTGAAGAGGCCATCGTTCTGGATTTTTTTTTTCAAAATCCTTAGTGCTCTTTCAACATCGTTATCAATAACCGTGACTGTAATTTCCTTCAAAAAACATCGCCCCTTTCATAGTGTATTTAAATACCGAGATATTTATAACCAAACTTTGTAACAAAGTAACGCCTTAAAAGCAAGAAAAAAATAACGCCTTTCCCCCTAAATTTGAAGGCGGAAAGGCGTTAAAGTTGAAATTTAAATCAAAAAGACTTAGAGTTTGGAAATCAACTCCGCTGTTACTTCCGGAAGTGCTTTTTCACCGGTCAGCGTGAAGTATTTGACCGCATCATCTTTAGCTGCCACATCTTTGAAATAGTAAGAAGCAGCCAATGTGCCGGTATCCGTGTCATAATAGATGGAATGACGTTTATCAATGGCGCTCTCATCCTGATCATCATCGCGTGCGCTTAATGCTCCGCCGCAGACCCTGCATTTGTCTCCATCCGGTTTAATGGCATCAATAAAAATATTATTCGGGTGATTGTTATTGTTTTCGCAAAGGCGGCGACCCATGATTCTGTTTTTTGCAATCTGCCTGTCAAGCAGCATTTCAATAACATAACTGAGTTTAATGCCGGCTTCTTCCAGAGAGGCATGAAGTTTTTGGGCCTGAACTTTATTTCTGGGAAAGCCATCCAGAAGCCATCCGTTTTTGCAGTCATCTTGTTTTATTCT
Source organism: Deltaproteobacteria bacterium (assembly GCA_019314105.1). Lineage (GTDB taxonomy): Bacteria > Desulfobacterota > Desulfobacteria > Desulfobacterales > Desulfobacteraceae > Desulfobacula. Next base: position 1,145 of record JAFCZY010000186.1, on the reverse strand, counting down.
GTCAAGAACCATTGGGATGGTGATGTCGTCAGGAACCAGGTCACCCTTGTCAATATATTCTTTTGCTTTTTTACCCAGGTCAGTTCCCCCTTTGATGTTTTCACGGAAAATAGCGCCTGATTCAACATGTGCAATATTGTATTTATCTTTCAGGATAGTTCCCTGGGTTCCCTTGCCACTTCCGTTTGGTCCAAAAAATAGAATGTTCATTTAAAACTCCTTATATGTATTAATTTAAGTACCTGTACCCAGTACAATTTTTCTGACAATTTTTTTAAATTATAAGACTCGTTTTTATTTGTCAAGGTTAAGGAAAAAATTGAGAATAGCCTTGAATGTCAGAATGGATGTTGCTATTAATGGGATGTTAAGAAAAATCATAAAAATTTTATAAATTATAATCATAAGATATATTTAGATAAGGGGGAGGATATGACTGAATTAATTGATGTTAAAGCAAGAGAAATACTTGATTCCAGAGGGAATCCAACAGTTGAAGTAGACGTCGTTTTAGCCTGCGGTGCCAGGGGCAGAGCCGCCGTTCCCTCCGGTGCCTCAACCGGAACAAGGGAAGCCCTGGAACTTCGAGATAATTCTGACAGTCGTTTTTTAGGCAAAGGTGTTTTAAACGCCGTTGCTAACGTCAATGAAGTGATTGTACCTGAAATTATTGGATACGATGTCATGGATCAGGCCGGCCTTGACAGAACCATGATCGATATCGACGGTACGGAAAACAAGTCACGGCTGGGTGCTAATGCCATTTTAGGCGTGTCCATGGCAGCAGCCAGAGCGGCGGCAGAAGCATGTGAGATTCCTTTGTTTCAGCATCTGGGCGGTATTAATGCCAGGGTGTTGCCGGTTCCCATGATGAATGTCATCAATGGCGGGGCTCATGCCCCCAATAACCTGGATATTCAGGAATTTATGATTCTTCCTTTTGGTGCTCAATCTATTACGGAAGCGGTTCGGATGGGTGCTGAGACCTTTCATCATCTTGCAAAGATCTTAAAGGGTGAAGGGTTGTCCACAGCAGTCGGGGATGAAGGTGGGTTTGCCCCGAACCTTAAATCCAATGAAGAGGCGTTGGAATATATCATCAATGCCATTGAGTCTGCCGGATACAGACCGGGGAAAGATATTGG
>JAFCZY010000185.1 GCA_019314105.1 Deltaproteobacteria bacterium | reverse complement strand
AGACGCCAGGGCTGTTTTACCGGATCTTAGCTCTTCTCTGATTCTTTCAAAAATAATAACATTGGCATCAACCGCCATACCGATAGTAAGAATGATGCCTGCAATTCCGGGCAACGTTAAGGTGGCCTGGAATGCAGCCAACCCTCCGCCAATCAGAATAATATTAATAATCAGTGCCAGATCAGCAAGCAAACCCGCTTTTTTATAGTAGGCAACCATTAACAGGATTACAAGAAATCCGCCAACAATCATTGAAATAATGCCCGTGCGGATAGAATCTGCGCCCAGTGTGGGGCCGACTGTCCGTTCTTCAATAATTTTGACGGGTGCCGGCAAAGATCCTGCTCGTAGTGCAATGGCGAGATCTTTGGCTTCGTTTAGTGTAAAATTACCGGTGATTACGGCTTTCCCTCCGGCGATTCTATCTTGAATGACCGGCGCAGAATAAACAGAATTATCCAGTACTATGGCAAGGCGTTTATGAATATTTTCTCCGGTAATACGGTCAAAAATTCGGGCGCCCTTTCGATTAAATTCAATCCCGACCTGGGGTTGCTGAAATTGGTCAAACTCAACTCTGGCATTGGTTAAGAGACTGCCATCTAAAAGCACCCTTTTTTTGATTAAAAAAGGAATTTTTGTTGAAGTTCTTGTGGTTGGATTATATTTATTTTGATAGAGGATCTCATCACCGACAGGCGGGGTTCCATTTATGGCAGAATTAACATCAGCTTCCTCATCCAGGAGTTGAAATGTCAGTTGGGCCGTTTTACCGATGAGATCTTTTGCTCTTTCAGGGTCTTTAATGCCAGGAAGCTGTATCAAGATTCTGTTCTCTCCCTGTATCCTGATATCGGGTTCACTGACACCAAACTCATCAATTCTGTTTCGGATGGTTTCAAGTGCCTGTTCGGTTGCCATCTTTTTTATGCGATCAGTCTCGTTTTCCGGCAGGGTTAATTTGTAGGTAATGATATCATTATCAATTTGAGGTTTTTGGGTAGTAAGCGTCTCAAAGTTTTGGGAAAGAACAGTCTCAAATCCGGATTTGTTTTCACCGCTCTGGAATTTTGCAAGGATGGAATTGTCTTTAAGACGAGAAATGCCCAGATGCTTCACCCCTTTTTTTCTAAGCTCTTTTTTAATTTCTTGTATGGTCCTTTCCATCTCAGCTTCAACTGCTTTGATATTTTGGACCTCAAGAACAAGATGCATCCCCCCTTGAAGATCCAACCCCAAATTGATCTTTTTATGAGGCCAGCAATTAAAGAATGTTGGGAGCAACCAGACAATGGCTGCTATGATAATACCTGTACTGAACACAGTTTTAAAGGTAAACGATTTCAATCTAATTACTCCTAATGGATTTATTTTTTCTTTTTATCTTCTTTCCGGACAGCGTCAGTATCAGAAATTACGGCGGCAACATTTCCCCGAGAAATTTTTATTTTTACCTTTTCAGCTATTTCAAGACCGATGGTTGTATCATCTATGCTTTGGATGGTTCCATAGATGCCACCGGACGTAACGATTCTAACCCCTTTTTTTAAATTAGATATCATTCCTCTATGTTCTTTGGCTTTTTTCTGCTGGGGCCTGATCAAAAGAAAATAAAAAATTGCAAATAAAATAATAATGGGTAAAAAACCTGCTATTCCACCAGCTTGACCAGCCTGACCACCTGATTGTCCCATTGCATATGCTGTGCTAATCAAAATAAAGCCTCCTTAAAATAAATAAAATAAAATATAAATTTATAATTTTTTAGCCGGAATCCAGAGATTTTTTCCATCGAACTGAATTCTGTCTACGTTTTCATAGTTAATTTCCTGGAGAAGTGAAAAGACCTCATCCATATTGTAAACCACAACCTTACTTAACGGGTCTATCAGATTAATATTAGACCCCACTTTTTTTTCAATAAGATTATATATAATCACCATGGTTTCAGAAAATTTTAAAATTTTCCCGACACCGGAACTCATTCCCTGATTAACAGGCTCATCTGCCTTTGATGAAACCTTTATTCCTTTGTATTTATAAAAATCTTTTAACAAATTAAAATGAATATTCCATATATTATCACCCGGGGTGACCACATAAATTCCATACTCTTTTATTTTCTGAGGACGAACAGCGCCTGAGTCCTCAATTTTTTCTTCGAATACCCCGCCTTTTTTAATAAATGCCTTTTCCAGAATATCTCTCATGGAAACTTGAATATCACCAATTTTAAAGCTTTCATCAGACTTAACAATCATATCAAGACTTTTTTTAATTCCCAAACTTTTTTTGCGTGATACCATCAGCTCTTTGAGCTCTTTATTCTTTTCGAGTTCTTTATACTCAATGGTCGGCATAACGATAATGTCGCCTTGAACGACCCCGCCTTTTTTATCAATAATGTTCTTTTTATTGTCTCCGGTATTTTGAGGTATAGTGGTTCCAGCCTTTATTGCCGACATTTTTTTCTGGGGCTTGCTAAAATACTGGATGCCGAATAAAACCACCCCCAATAAAACCATGGCTATTAATAATAATTTTTTCTTCTTCAGGCGCATAAGCTCTCTTTTTTATTGAGATTGAAAGTGTTTCAGATACACGATAGAACGATTTATGTCAAGAAAGGTCTTCAATTGGTGTCGGTTATTATAACGATGTTGTTTTCTCCGGAAACCATATTTGAATCACCCTCAATTGTAATTGAAACTTTTTTATTTAATTCAATTTCAGTCAATTCATCCCTTTTTTTGTTTAACAGGTAACTGGCCACCGAAGTGGGTACAAACCCTGTTGCTTCCTTGATTTCAGGTTTTAATGTCTTTAAACTCAACTGCCGTAAAAAGGCAAGTCCCTGGGTTTCTACAGAAGGAATTTGTCCCCTGCCATGACAATACCGGCACGGTTCATAGCTTCCAAAAGTGATGGAGTGTCGGATCCGTTGCCGTGACATTTCCAATAACCCGAATGCTGTTATTCCCCCCACTTTTGTTTTGGCCTTATCCGATTTCAAATGTTTTTTCAGCGTTTTGGTGATTTCAGCTTTATGCCTGCGTTCTTTCATGTCTATGTAATCAACCACAATCAACCCCCCCATATTACGGAGTCTCAATTGCCGTGCAACCTCTTCACAGGCTTCAAGATTTGTATGAAAGGCCGTCTCTTCAATGTTTTTCTTTTTAGTGGATTTTCCTGAATTTACATCAATGGAAACCAGGGCTTCTGTTTGTTCAATGACAAGAAATCCTCCGGATTTAAGCAAGACTGTTTTTTTGTAAATAGAAGCGATCTGATCTTCAAGCTGATATTTGGTAAATATGGGTTTTTCACCCTTGAACTGCTTCACTATTTTTTTTTGTTTCGGTGCTATAACGCCAATGAAATCTTGCACCTCTTTAAATATTTCAGGGCTGTCAATAAGAATCTCTTTAACATCAGTTGTAAAATAATCCCTTAAAGATCTTACGGCAAGCGTCTGCTCTTTATAGAGCAAAGAAGGGGCGGTGTTTTTGACAGCTTTCTGGTCAATATTTTTCCACACCCGCATCAGGTATTTGAGATCGGCAGTCAACATCGTTTTAGTAGAATTTTTACCGGCAGTTCTGACAATCATGCCAAATCCTTCAGGGACTTTCATTTTTTTCATGATACTGACAAGTCTTTTCCTTTCATCCTCGTCACTGATTTTTCGTGAGACGCCTTTAGTAGAATTTCCTGGCATTAAAACAGACAGTCTCCCGGGCAGAGAGATATATGTTGTCAGCATGGCCCCTTTTTGACTAATGGGGTCCTTTGTCACTTGAACGATAAGTTCCTGACCTTTTTTGATTAAATTAAACAGTGCCTTTCCACCGGATTCGATATCCTGAAAATAATCTTTATGAATTTCATTTTTTTGAAGAAAACCATTTTTAGGAGCGCCATAATCGACAAAGACAGCTTGAAGGCTGGGCTCAACTCTTGCGACAATACCTTTATAGATATTGCCTTGTGTTACCTGCTTTGCAGTTGTTTCAATGTGAAATTGTTCTAGCTTGTTGTCTTTAAGTGCTACTATTCTGTTTTCATCAGGATCTAATGCATTGATTAGAATTTTTCTTGTCATTGTTTTGTCTCTTTAATAGTTTTTTTTAATATTTATTACCTAAATAAAAGGGTTGAATTTTTAAGTAGTAAATTGAATGGCTCAAGTCAAATTTTTTATTTGTCTGATGGATGAACTGACCATCTAAATAAATTCTTTTTGTTTGAGAATATCATAATAAGTAAGTATGCGTTCAACATATTGTACCGGTTCCCAGCCTCTTGCATACCCATATTGAGTTTGTTTATAGTATTTTGATTTTGATAATAATGGCAGGGTTATTTTTAAACTTTGCCATTTTCCTTCATCCAACCCCATATCAATCGCTATCTGTATGGCATCGGTTACATGTCCATATCCGATATTATAACTGGCCAAAGCAAACAGAATATTTTCGTATTCGTCTTCAAGATAATCGAATTTTTGAATCATTTTATCAAGATATTTTATGCCGGCTTTTATACTTTGTGATGGGTTAAGGCGATTTTCAATCCCCATTTCTTCTGCTGTAGCTGTTGTTACCTGCATTAATCCCCTGACATTTGTAAAACTTTTTGCATTGGGATTAAAATGGGATTCCTAATCCCCTGACATTTGTAAAACTTTTTGCATTGGGATTAAAATGGGATTCCTGGTAAACAACAGCGGCCACAAGTTTCCAGTCAAACCCATATTTTATGGATTCATCCATAATTATCTTTTTATATCTCGGCAGTCTGGTTTCAAGCCTTTGATGAAATCTTTTCAGGTCAAACGGATCTGTATCCTCAATATTAGAATAATATTTATCTGAAATTTGTTTTAATAATCCTGTTTTTTCTGCATGGAGAAAAAATTGGTTTATCTGCTTCAGCAGTTGTGAATCATTTTTATTGACGGCCCAGGCAAGGGATTCTTTTTCCTGAAGAGGGATCCCGATCCGGATATCCGGATAATGTCTTTGATTTAAATACGCAATATTATCATCCGCAACCGTAAATTTTATTTCTCTGTCATTGACCATACGGATCAATTCTTTTGTTGGAATGTTGTCATGAAGAATATAAGTAACATCAATTCCGGATTCTTTAATTTCTTCAAGCCGCGATTGATAAGAGGTGCCGCGACGGACATGCAGGGTTCGAAAGGTCAGGTCGTCAATATCTTTAGGTCCGAAAACCAAGTTATGATGGATAATGCGT
>JAFCZY010000184.1:4742-7974 GCA_019314105.1 Deltaproteobacteria bacterium | reverse complement strand
ATCGATCTTATCATCCACCATGAAGGCAAATGGTATATGATTGATTATAAATCCAATTATTTGGGCGACACCTATGATCAATATTCTCAGGACGCCATGTTCGACGCCATGTCAGATCACCACTATTTTCTGCAATATCATTTTTACCTTGTGGCCCTGCACCGGTATCTTGCTTTAAGGGTAAAAGACTATGATTATGACACTCATTTTGGCGGCATTTTCTATCTGTTTATCAGAGGAATGCATCCAGATTTCCGGTCTCAATACGGCGTATTTTTTGATCGCCCGGCAAAAGCGGTTATAAACTCTCTGTCAGATTAGCTATTGCCGGTTACGTTTATAAAAATAAATGACTACCAGCAGGCGAGATTTTTTATCCCCAAGGCTTTTGCCGGAATGGGGAATGCAGGAATCAAAGTAAACATTGTCGCCTTTTTCTAAAATATATGTCTCTTCCCCATATAAAAATTCAAGAGAACCTTCCATTATATACATAAACTCTTCACCCTCATGGGAATACATTTTTCTAATCTCCCAGGGCGCATGAATGATAAAGGGTTCCATGTTTTTCCCCGGCTTGTTTTCAGCCAGGATTTCATAATCATACCCGGAAAACTGTGAGGTCTCTTTAATGATTTTCCGGTCTTTTCCTTTTGAAAGGCAGAGTCTCACATCCGTTGGAAGTTCCATGTTTTTTGACAGCATGGTGGTCATTTCAACGCCGAGAGCGCCGGCTATTTTGGTGAGGGTGGAGTAGGGCGGTGCTTTTTCAGATCGTTCAATTTTAGACAGATAGCCTTTTGTTAATCCGGTTCTTTTTGCAAGGGCCTGCAGCGTGACCTTTTTCCGGGTCCTGAGTTTTTTGATATTACTGGAAATGATTTTTTCGTCCATGTATCAGCTCTTTTGTTTTAAGTTTTTACAAGGGGCAGAATATTTTCAGCAAAAGGAATAATATAGCCCTTCCCTTTTAGATTACGAACATAGGTTCCAATAGAGTCTGCATAATGGAATCCCAATGACACAGTTTTGTTTTTATTAAAATTCGAGACCAGCGTGACATCGAATTTTTTTAGAATATCAATCACTCTGAAGGCAACATAAGAGGGCATATCAAAAGTTATTGTCAATTCTTTACCTATTTTTCGGGGATCGTCCTTAAAGTTTTTCAGGACAGATGAAAAAGTTTTATTCCCCACTCCCTGTGAACACCCCGCGACAAAAAGGATGTTCCCGCCTTCTTTTACAATATTGACTGCATTGAAAAGGGCTTTGGTGGATTGATATAATTGCCCGTCCGTTCTGTGTCCCCCTGCTGAAATCAGGGCAAAATCTCCTTTTTGCGGGACATGGATACAGCAGGCCTGATTCAGTTTTTTACAGCCGTTCATAAACGTGTTGTGCAGGGGACCGACATCGGCATGGAAAATATCACCCATCCCATTTGCGGCAAGGGCAACATATGTGCAGGTTTTATCCTTTAGAAACAGGTCTGCGGCTTCATTCATGTCTTCATTAATGGGATTCCCCCAGAGTTTTGCCTGCCGGACGAGAGGGTGGGGGGATCCATCTTTTTTCATGGCAAGAGAGTGATTTTGCTGGATAGAGTCATACCCGGCAATCCCCGGCAATATATATTTTCTGCCACCGCCGAACCCGGCTGCCATATGATGGAGGATGCCACCGAAGATAATAATCTGATCTGCTTCGACAGCTTCTTTTGTGATATAAAGCTGTGTTTTTTTGTGGGTTTCACCCATAAGGACAAGGCGATCCTGGTTTTTATTGGCAGAATTCAGGATGTCAATTTTTTGACTGCAAAAGGTTCCGGCAAGCAGGGAAAACTGATCTTTATCCATATCATCATGGGTTCCAAGGGCAATGATGATCTTGATGTTGTTTTTTGAAACGCCCAGATCAAAAAGAGTTTTTACAATTTGAGGAACAAAAATGTCTCCCCGGGCCCAGAGTCTTGTGTCATCCGGGATAATAATGGCGATTTTTTTATGGTTGATATCTTTCGGAGTATGGGTTTTTATTCCTTTTGAAATGATCTGTTTTATTCTGTCATTGCTGATTCCCGGAATATCTTTACCCATAAGGATGTCAGAGATTTTATCATCAGGGATGGTGATATTAATGGTGCTTTTGTCTTTCTCCAGTTTAATTTTCATATCTGTTTTAATGCCGAATAAATAAGGGTTACAGGGTGCAGAACCTTCAAGTTATCGTTATTGTTGAGATTACCGGCAAGGTTCATCCTGCAGACCGGACAATCCGTGAGCCATAGTTTTGCCTGCACAGCTTTTGCGTTCTCAATTTTTTTGGCCACCATTTTTTTTGAGAGTTCCGGATATTCATAAAAAAAAGTACCGCCGCCACCGCAGCAGTCGTCAAAATCAGCGGCTCTATTATAATCTACAGAAGGTAGTCTTTTAATCAGATTTTCAGCGATGATATGGGATTGAAACGTATTCTTTGTATGACAGGGCGCATGGTAGGTGACAGATAATTTTTCCGTAAAATCAGGATCAAATTCAAGACGATCAAAATTTTGATCAATAAATGAAAGAATATCTATTACCTTTGAGGAGATTGCCTTTGCCTCGGACGGGTTTTTCCCTTGATCTTCCAAAAAACGGGGATATTCATTTTTTAATGCTTCTCCGCAAGTGGAACAGTCCACAAGAATGGCATCACAATCATGGTCTTTTAATGCAGCGATATTGGTGGTGATGTTTTTAAATGCCTTGTCTGCTACTCCATGGAATAATAAGGGGATGGAACAGCAGGTCTGGCCTTTGGGAATAATGATTTTATATCCCATGTGTTTTAAAATTCCAATGGTGGCAACCCCTGTGTCATCATATAAATAATTGGTCGCACACCCGGTAAAGTAGACGATTGTTCCGATTTGTTTCTTATTCGGAAGGATAACTTCTTCATTGGCTTTACGTAATGGGGTGGAATTAAGTTTTGGAAAATTTTTTAGAGGGATATTGCCAAGTTTATAGTTTCGGGCAAAGCTGTCCGGTACAAATTTCTGTCCTGTCCTGGCAAGGCCCGCACCTAATTTTATGCGGTATTCATTGGCAAGCAGATAAATCAGGTTTTTTATAGCGGGTGTTTCGCCCTGCGCTGCCACCATGTTTCTTCTCATTTTCATGAACTTTGAGTAATGATCTATCCCGGAAGGACAATTGGCTGAACATGATCCGCACATCAGGCACTT